>URSW01000167.1 GCA_900550625.1 uncultured Eubacteriales bacterium | reverse complement strand
GCGACGCCGCGCAGAACATAAGTCCGCCGCGCCCGTCGGGTCGGATGATCGCGCGTTCGGCGGAGACATTCCCGCCGTACACGTCGCCGATGTCGTAAACGACCTCGTCCTCTATGCCGAGGAGCATGTCGAGGCATCTCGAACCGATATCGCAGTCACACAGAAGGACGCGCTTCCCCCGCTTTGCAAGACTCAGCGCAAGAA
Organism: uncultured Eubacteriales bacterium; assembly: GCA_900550625.1. GTDB lineage: Bacteria > Bacillota > Clostridia > Oscillospirales > CAG-272 > UMGS1312. Next base: position 3,752 of record URSW01000167.1, on the reverse strand, counting down.
GCAGCGAAGTCGTTGACTTGCCGACGCCGCCCTTGGAAGAGGTCACGAGTATTCTGAACTGCATGAAAGCTTCTCCTTTCCGGCGGTTTTCCGACAGCCGCCGCGATGCGCGCGGGTGCATTTTCACCCTGCTACGGCACGCCGCGGGGTCCGGGCAATGTTTACCTTATATATTATAACATTTCGGAGCGTACATTGTCAACATATTATTCGGACTTTTTGCGCCGTATATTGCTTGTTTTGCACACAGAACGAAGAAAAAACGAATATCTGTTGCAATCTTCTGAGTTTTGAGTTAAAATATTATCAAGTAAAAGAACGGCTGCGTTCGATTTAATCGGAGGTTTTTATGAAAAAGGTGAAAATGAACTTTCTCTGGAACGACCGTCGGCGCCGTATGGGGCTGCCGCTTTCATTCACGCGATACGCGCTCACCGAGGACAGGCTTTTCCTCGACACGGGATTTTTCAACCTGAGAAGCGAGGAGATACTTCTTTACCGAGTAAGAGATATAAATCTCCGCCGCTCGCTGTGGCAGCGCATCTTCGGAGTCGGCAGCATCCGTGTGCTTTCGTCGGACAAGTCCACTCCCGATCTTCTGATAAAGAACGTAAAGAATCCGCTTGAGGTGAAGGAGCTTCTTCACCGCCAGGTCGAGGAAATGAAGATCTCGCGCCGCGTCCGCCTCGGCGAGGTCATGGGCGACATCGGAGAAGCGGACGATCTTGACGGCGCAGACGATCTCGACTGATCACCGCGCACGGCGCATGATTTTTCCGAAAGGGGGAACGGTATGGACAAAAAATATCTGAAACGGGTCGCGCTGTATGTTTTCGCCGCCGTTTTTTCCGTCGGAATGATACTTTACATAGGATACCACCTCTGGAACGGGATCACGTCGAAGATCACGACCTCCCCGGCGCTTCAGGTATCGCGCAGCTTCACGGTGCGCGCCGACGCATATATCGTGATGAGCGAAACTCCGATACGCGCGTCGGGGACGGGCAAGGCATTCCCCGAGGTCGCCGATGCCTCCCACGTCGCGGCGTATTCGACGGTCGCCGGAATATATTCGAACACCGACGAAGCGCTGCGCGCGGAGATCACGAACCTTCAGGCGCAGCTTCGTCTGCTCAAGGACTATTCCGTCGCCGGGCACAGTGCGAAGGAGGCATCGAAAACCGACCGCCGCATATACGACATCATGACCAAGATGAAGCGGCTCGTCCGCGACAACGACATCGGCGGCGCGCTCGGCATGAGATCGGAGCTGCTCTGCGAGATAAGCGAGCGGAAGGCAACGGTCTCGTCGGGCGAGAGCATCGACTCGATAATCTCATCGCTGAGTGCGCAGATAAGCGCGAAGAAAAGCCTTCTCGGCACGCCGTCCGCGACGGTCACTACTCCGTCCGCCGGATGGTTTTTCTCCGAAACCGACGGATATGAGAGCGTCTTTACCCCCGAGAAGATAAAGGACCTCTCCCCCTCGGGATACGATGCGCTTTCCGCCGCGCAGGGCGAGCCGACGGACACGGATGCGGGAAAGATCGTGACGGACTACAAATGGTACGTCGCGGTCAAGGTGTCCGCGCAGTCGGTATCGGGCATGGAGATCGGTCGCACATATGAGGTGTCCTTCCCGTACAACAGGGGAGAGAGCCTCGAAATGACGCTTGAAAGCGCGGTCGACGACGAAACGGGAGAATGTGCGCTTGTGCTTTCATCGGGAAAGATAACGTCGGATTTCTCCTTCGTGCGTTCGCAGACGGTCGAGATCACGACGAAGGTCATGAGCGGATTCTCCGTTCCGAAAAGCGCGATCCGCATGAACGACGGGGTGATCGGCGTATACGTCTTCGACGGAATGACCGTGTCGTTCCGCCGTATCGAGGTGATACGGGAATTCGACGATGCTTATCTCGTATCGTCCGACGTCGGGGAAGCGTCAGCCGAAACGGGTAACGAGGGCAGCGCGCAGAGCGCTCCGTACCTCTCCCGAAACGAACAGATAATCACATCCGGAAAGGGACTTTACGACGGGCGCATACTGTCGTAGGCTCGACGGATAAATCAATACCGCGCCGTCGGAATCGGTCTGCCGTGCGGCGGCGGGAAAGCACTGCGGCGCAAAAACGTCGGCGCAGCGCGAAGGTACGCCGGCACGTCGGAGAAAGCGGGCGCAAAAGCACGGCGTAAGCGCGGCTCAATACCGAGTCGGAGCTGCATCGTCCGCAATCGGGGGCGGCATCGGTGCGCGGACGAAGCCGCAGCGCAAATTCTAAAGGAAGGCATGAAAATGATTCTAACCGAAAGACAGCAGCAGATAAAGGACAATTACAGCCGCGTGCTCGAGAGCATCTCGGATGCCGCGGCGAAAGCGGGACGCAGCGAGGACGGCATAACCCTCCTCGCCGCGACAAAGACGGTATGCGCCGAGGACATCCTCTTCGCGGTCGATTCGCTCGGCATCACCCACATCGGGGAAAACCGCACCGAGGAAATGTGCGCAAAGTTCGACGCGCTGCGCGGTCATGCAAAGATACATCAGATCGGCACGCTCCAGCGGCGTAAGGTGCGCACCATCGCCGACAAAGCGGATTTGATAGAATCCGTCGATTCGATCCCGCTCGCCGCCGAGATCGACAAGCGATTCGGCGCGCTCGGTCGGAAGATCCCCGTTCTGGTCGAGATAAACAGCGGACGCGAGGCAGCAAAAAGCGGCATCATGCCCGAGGACGCCCCTTCTTTTGTCGATGAATTGGAACAATTTTCCTCGATCGAGGTCGCCGGATTGATGACAATGGCGCCCGTTTGCGAAAAAATCGACGAATATCGAAAATATTTTTCAGAAACTTATCGGATTTTTATTGACATTTTTAACGGAAAGCCTCATAATATAAGAGAGTATATTTTATCAATGGGAATGAGCGACAGCTTTGTTCCGGCGATACATGAGGGCGCGACCGAGATTCGCGTCGGTTCCGCCATATTCGGACATCGGTGAAACGCTGCATTTAAGCTTATAAAATTTTCGGAGGATTGTTAACATGGGAATCATGGATAAGATTAAACGGGCTACCGGTACTGACGAGCAGTACGACGATATTTACGATAACGAGTATTACGACGGGTTTGACGATTACGGCGATGCCGGAATGGACGCTCAGACCCAGCAGGTAAATATGAATCAGACTCAGCAGGGATATGCCGCTCCCACGGGAACCGGCGGAATGACAGGCTCTGCATACACCCCCGCCGCATACTCCCCCGCCGCAGGTACGTCCGCGGGAGTTTTCTCCTCAAGCACCGGCGGCATAAGCCTTTCCGGAAGCGCGATCGAGATGAAGGTCGTAAAGCCGGAGCATTTTGAAAGCGTTCCGCAGATCGCAGATCATCTTCTCAACAAGCGCACCGTCGTTCTCAACCTCGAGAACACCAACAAGGAGACCGCGCGCCGTCTCATTGACTTCCTTTCCGGAGTCGCTTACTCGATCGACGGTTCTCTCAAGAAGATCGCGTCCAACGCCTATGTCATCACTCCCTCGAATGTAGATGTCGGAGACGCTCAGCTCCGCGCGGGCAGCCGTCCTCAGCCTCCCAAGGAGGAGACTAAGGAAGAGCGCGCCTTCGGTGAGCTTTGATTCGATTTATAACCTGAGGCTCTGGCCGTGCCGGTTTTATCGGCACGGCTTTGCGCGTATTTAAGCGAAGAGCTCCGAATGCGGACGGAAAAGTCTGACGAGTGCCGGCTC
>URSW01000166.1 GCA_900550625.1 uncultured Eubacteriales bacterium | reverse complement strand
GTGGAGCCTGTCGAGATAGTCCCTGTACACTCTCTCGCAGGATCGTCCGAGCGCGCCGCCGGGAACGTCGGCGCGTGCGAACTGCTCGATCCATCCGCATGCCATCGGACCGTACCAGAACTTCGGAGGGATCTCCTTCTTTCTGGGGCGGGCGATACCGCTTGTGTAGTAGTACTTCGAATACTTCTCGCATACGTCGTACTCATCCTCCGCGCCGAAGCCGATGATGAAGGGCGCGGTCCATTCGCCGTCAACCTCGGTGTGACCGTGCTGATCGGTGGAGAACCAAATTCCGCCGTGGCTGTTGAAATCGAAGCTCTGGAAGTTGTGTTCGCCCTTTTCGGCTACAAGGCCGATACCGAGCTGACGCTTCAGCCCCTCGGTGCGGAATGCGTAGCAGAACATCGGAGGAACCATGAGAACCGACCAGCGGTGGCATCCGAGCATCGCTCTGAAGTGGTAATCCTCTTCATTGAAGAGCGAGAGACAGGGGGTGAATCCGTCCTGAAACTCATATCCGCTCAGTCTGTTGCCGTCGGCGGAGCATCCGCTGAAATACAGAACCCCGTCAACCTTGCCCTTGCCCTTTACGGTGACGCTGTATTTGAAGCGAAGCGGATCGCAGACGAGCGTGTAGATCTTTTCTTCCCAGAGATTGCTCTTCGACGTCCATCTGAAGGTGACAGTGTGACCGTCCTCCTTCACCGACTCGAGAACGGGAAGGCAGGTGTCCGCATCGTCCGCGGTCTCGTAATTTTCGTCGAGAGTATCGACGCCGGTCGCAATGTCGAGTTCGGCGACCGTGCATCCGTCGAGAATGACGCCCGCGCGGCTTCCGTCGATCTCGAGAGAGTATTTCGCGCCCTTGTAAGTGTACATAATTTTCCCCTTTCGGTGCGGGCGGAGGAAGGTGCGCCGTCCTCGGGGACTCGCGCCGCATCCGCCCGATGTTAATCAAAGTCAGGCTCATTTTAACATATTGCACGGTCTCTTGCAAGCACCTTCGGAAAAATAATGTTCAAAAAAGAAAAACGCGGAAAGATCCGTGTTTTTCGGCAGTTTGATCGGTTTTATTTTCGGGCATCGATCCGAATTTCCGATATTATTCCGGTCCCGTCCGACCGACGGCGCTCCGATTATTTCAGATCGGGGATCGCGGCGAAGAACTCCCGCAGTCTCCAAAGCTGCGACGGCTTGTCGTCCCTGAGCCACGCGCGCGAATACCTCTCCGACCATGAAGAAATGATCCCGCGAAGCTCTTCCCTGTCGCAGTATCCCTCCGCGCCGCGCAGATAAAGCGATATCCGGTTCAGTATTTCGATCCCCTCGGCGGAAAGGATAAGATCGCCGATAACCGTGTCCCCCTTCCGTCCGAGCGCCTCGAGGCGGCGTATCTCCCCGCGGCAGATTTCGATCGCGTTTACCGCGTCGGCGTCGGTCTTTTCGTTTTCGTAGGTGAACTCCTCGGTCTCGCCCATGCGGAAATTCTTGTTGTACCACGTCACGAGATGCGCCCACGTCGAGATGCTCTCGGCGCGGCAGAGCGCAAGAATCGTCTCCGTCATGTCGAATTCGACGACCCCGTAAAGCCTCTCCGATACAAGGCGCGTGAAATCGCCGCCCGTTTCGGCATCCGTGTTCCAGCTCTTCTGCGCTCCGTACAGCGCTCCGTACAGATTCGAGTTGAACGGGCATATGTGTCCGAAATCTCCCCAATTCGTGTTGAGGATTCCGAGAACACCGTTCTTCTTCGCGTGTGCGGCAAAGCTTGCGATGTTGCCGATCCCCTCGTCCGCATTCTCGATGAAGCGGCTCCACGAGGACGTGCCGGGGCAGAAGATGCTCCGATATCCCATATCGTTGAACACCCAGCCGAGCCAATCGGGCACGACCTTGTGATAGCACCAGTTGAGCACAATCACGTCCGAGGGAGAGATGTTCTCCTTCACAAGCTCCGCGTGAGCCATGCAGACGTCTCCCCAGAGCATTGCTGTCTTGCCGTGCGCACGAAGCGCGGAGATAAGCTTCGTCGCGTGGTGAACGAACGCTTCTCCCGTATCGCGTCCCGCGTTCCTTCCCCTGCAGAGGTCGAGCGTCTCGTCGCAGCAGATGTTGAAATACTTCGATCTGAACAGCGGAATGTACTGCTCGATCATGCTTATCACGACCTCGGCGGATTCCGGATTGTACGGGTCTATCGTGTGATGCCACTGCTTCTCCATCCAATAAACGCGCTTCGGCTCGAAGTTTTCAAGCTCGCACAGGTGCTTGTATTTGTCGCTCTGAAGGAGCGTGTACATATGACCGAACGTGGAGAGGCTCGGCACAAGATCGATAAAGTGCTCATAGCAGTAATCGTCGAGCGCGAGCATCTCGGCGGGGGTGAGCGCCTCATCCTCGGTGACGATGCCCTCAAGCTCCTTGAACATGAACGCATCCTCAACGTAAAGCTGGAGCATGTTTATCTTGTAGTACGAAAGCATATCGACAATCGCGAAAAGCTTCGACAGGCGGTTCACCCGCCCTCTCGTTATATCCTGATAGAATCCGCGGAAAGGAAAATCGGGCTTGTCGAAGATGCGGCATACGGGAACATCCCCGTCGCAGACCAGCTGACGGAGCGACTGAATGCCCCAATACCCGCCGCGCCGCCGCTCTCCACGGTTATCCTGTCCTCCGTGACCTCGAGAGTGCAGCTCTCGCATTCGGGATCGTCCCCCGCGCAAACGACGATGCAGTGCCCCTTCTCCGCGCCGACGCGAAACGGCACAAGCTCGCCCGTCTTCCCGCCGATCTCCGAGCACAGAATCTGCACTGCGCGCGAAAGGCGCTGATCCTTCGCCTTCAAGTATACCGACACACCCTTCAGGGAGAACGAGCCATCTCCCTCGACCGCCATGTACGGCGTAGGTATAATACGAATCATATTTTTCCTCCGAAAATCACTCTGCCGCAAAAGGCGGAGCGGTGGCTTCGGGCGTTCCCGCGGGGCGATGATGCCGCGTATCGCGCCCCGTCTACGGCATCGCGCGGCAAATCCCCGAAATCCGTCATATCCCCGCCGCATGACGTGCGGCTGTGAAGTAAGTATATCATATTTTCGGATTTCTGTAAAGCGCCCCGGCAAAGGAAAACGCGCCCGCCGCCGAAAGCCGGCGGATAACGGACCACCCGAAAAGCCGCGGCGCACCGAAAGAAGGAGTGCCGCGACTGCCGTGCATATAAGGAAAGCATGAAGCGCAGTTTCCGCGCACCGCTCTTTCGCATCCGGGAGGTTCACCGTCGAAATCCGCCGCACTGCCCACACCTCACGAAAACTCACCGCCGAAAACAACCCGCCCGATCTTGCACATCCTTAAAGTACGGCAGCAAAATCCGCCATGCCGCCTCCACCCTCGCACGTCTCTCCCATGACTTCCGCCGTGCCCCATTCTCCGCTGTTCTGTATTCTTTGCCACCGTCCCCGTAACATTCCTCACAGCCGCACTGCATTCTTTGCAGCCGTCCCCGTATCATTCCTCACAGCCGCATCCCCCTTCTTCGCAGCAGCTCTGCCTCTCCCCCCACGTGATCGCCGCCCCGTACCCTTGCCCGCATTCTTTGCCCCCGCGACCGCCGCCTAATCACCCGCGCCTCACCTCCGCCATCCCTCCTCCGCACAAAAAATGCGGTTTCGGTATTGACAAATCCGGCACAGCGCGGTATAATTGCTTCAAAATTGAACCTTTCAAATTTGAACATTCTGCGAGGTGTAAGCCGTTGAATCCGAGTATAGAATTTTCAAGAAAGCTCGGCGCCGCATACGATGCGTCGTGCAAGCCGCTGTGCCGTGAGCTCGGGATACCGCAGACGGCGCTCGATATCCTTATGTTTCTCGCAAACAATCCGTCGTACAGAACGGCGGCGCAGATCGTGAGCATCCGAAAGCTCAAGGCGAACCTCGTCTCGGTCAACGTGAACAGGCTTGTCGGCGACGGATATCTCGAGCGGCGCGCAGTCGAAGGGGATCGGCGG
>URSW01000165.1 GCA_900550625.1 uncultured Eubacteriales bacterium | reverse complement strand
GTCCACGGACAGACCGCGCACGCCAGCCACTATCCCGAGGTCGGTGAAAACGCTCTCATCTCCGGCGGACGCCTGGCCGCGGCCATCGAGGCGCTGCCGACGCTCCAGCACCCGCACCTCAAGCACGGCACGTGGTGCGTGCGCTATATGGAGGGCGGCAACCCCGGTACGCTTGTTGTGCCCGAGAAGTGCTACCTCTTTGTCGACCGCTATGTCGTCCCCGGCGAGACGGACGAGACCTGCATCGCGCAGATCATGGAGGCGGCGGAAAAGCTCGGCCTTTCCGGCAAGGTCGATGTGCGTCTCAAGCCGAGAAAATCGCCCTACATGCAGTCGTTCGCGGTGGAGGAGGATCATCCGCTCGTCAAAATTTTGCAGGAGGAGTTTTACTCCGTCACGGGCAAGGATCTTCCGTGCGCGTATGACGCGTCGGTCTGCGATTCGAATATTGTAGCCGTTTCGCTCGGCATTCCGGTCGTGACGTTCGGTCCATCGGGCGGCAACATGCACGGTGACAACGAGTACGGCTATGCATGGCAGGTGAAAAACTGCGGCGAGGTCTATCGCCGCACCGTCGCACGCCTTCTGGGCGGCGAAGTATAAAGAGAAAAAAGAGGCAGCCTCGGCTGTCTCTTTTCCTTTTGCATTTCACGCAGATTTTACATTTCTTTGCTGGTTTTTGATAAATCCCTCTGCTATACTGTATTTGATGAAATTTGGAGAGAAGAGAGGAGAAGTGATACAACATGGATACTTACAATATGATCGATTTTAACGAAAAGAAGGGCTTCATCTGCGATATGGACGGCGTCATCTACCATGGCAACCGCGTGCTGCCGGGCGTGGCGGAGTTCATCCAATGGCTGCATAATGAAAACAAGGAATATCTGTTTCTGACGAACAACAGCGGTTACACGCCGCGCGAGCTGAGCCAGAAGCTCGCACGCATGGGCCTCGACGTGACGGAGGAGCACTTCTATACGAGCGCGCTCGCGACCGCGGCGTTCCTGCGCGATCAGGCGCCCGGCTGCTCGGTCTTCGCCATCGGCGAGGCGGGGCTTTTGAACGCGCTCTACGACGCAGGCATCACGATGAACGATGTGAACCCCGACTATGTCGTCGTGGGTGAGGGCCGGTCCTATTCGCTCGACACGCTGACAAAGGCGACGAACCTCGTTTGGAAGGGCGCAAAGCTCATCGGCGCGAACTCCGACGTTTCCGGCCCCATCGAAAACGGCATTGTGCCCGCCTGCCGCGCGCTCGTCGCGCCCATTGAGATGGCGACCGGCACGCAGGCGTACTTCTGCGGCAAGCCGAACCCGCTCATGATGAGAACGGGGCTCAAGATACTCGGCTGCCACTCCGCCGAGGCGGTCATGATCGGCGACCGCATGGATACCGATATAATTGCAGGAATCGAAACCGGTGTCGATACGGTGCTTGTCCTTTCCGGATGCACGCGGCGCGAGGATATCGATTCCTATCCCTACCGCCCTACATATGTTATGGACGGAGTTTCGAGCTTCATAATCGAATAAACGCCTGACGGCGTTCGGACGCGCGCCGCCGCGGCGCGCGTCTTCAGATAAAAGGAGGAGCACATATGAAAAAAATCATCTCTCTTGTATGCGCCTTTGCCGTAAGTCTCGGCGCGATCTCGTTCTTTGCACCTTCCGGAGCAGCCGAGGACTATTCCGATGCGCTGACCGCAGCAGCGGAATCCACCGTCGTCATCGACCGATCGACGATGACGCTCAGACGCATTTGCGGCACCCCCACGGTGTCCGAGCTTCTGGCGGAGTTCACGAACGATCCTTCGAAGATTAGCGTGACCGCCGCAGATGGCAGGGCTCTCGGCGCGGATGAATCCGTTGTCTCCGGCTCGGTCGTGTCCTGCGCCTATTCGGGCGGCGAGGAAAAGTTCACCGCGCTGATTTACGGAGACCTCAACTCCGACGGCAGAGTAGATATGAAGGACGTCATAACTCTTATCCGCGTCTTTTCCGGCTGGGATATCTCCCGCGTTGCCGACACGGGTGACGTTGACCTGAACGGCAAGGAGAACATGACCGATCTCGTCCTCATAATAAGATACCTTTCCGGCTGGGACGTTACGCTCGGCCCCGTGAAGATCGTCTATACCGAGGAGGCGCAGATCGCACCCGACGAGGATTCGACGCTGTCGCTTCTCTTCGGAAACAACCTCGATAAGATAAACCGCAACATAGGCAAGCCCTCCGGCAAGACGACGGCGACGCTCCGCCTTGCGAAGAACGAGATCGAGTTCACACAGCTTTATCTCTATTCGGAGAACGATGCTGCCGAGCTGTCGATTTCCGTTTCGGATTTCATATCGCAGAAGGGCAAAACGCTGAGAACCGAGATCTATTCGGAATTTTATTTCGAGATGGAGGATGCGGCGACGGGCGAGACAGTATCTTATCCCGACGCGCTTCCGCCCGTGTCCGACGGATTCAAGGTCAGCGCGGGAACGTATGCCGGATTTGTAATAAAGGCGTTCACCGATGCCGATGACGACGCGGGACTTTACCGCGCGACGGTCAGCGTAAAGAAGGACGGAAAGACCGTCAAGACAGCGTACGTTTTCGCGCGCGTCTGGGATTTTGCTCTCTCCGACGATACCGCGTGCGAAACCGCGTTCGGCATGAGCCGCTACAATATCTATAACGGTCACAGACAGTATGCAAGTGACGAAGATGAGCTCTATATCGCGTACTACGATTACATGATCGAAAACCGCGTAAGCCCGTATTATCTGCCGTGCAGCGTGCTCGACGACAGGGCGGATGCGTATATGTCGAATCCGCGCGTGACCTCGTTCATGATCGACGGACGCGACACGCCGAACGGCGAGCTGACCGACGATGAGATGCGTCAGGCATACGAGAAGCTCTCGGCAAAGCCCGAATGGATGTCGAAGGGATACTTCTACTATGTCGACGAGCCGAACAATTTCGGCAGCGACAATTTCGGTACGCTCACGGTTGCGCAGAGCGCAGACAGATTGAAGAGGCTCTTCCCCGATTACCGCCTTGTAGTTCCGTATTATACGAACGTAAGAAATTCAAACGGTCTCGATATGACAGAGACCCTTGCGAATGCAGGCGTGAACCTGTGGTGTCCCGTATCGTCCTTCTGGACTCCCTGGGACACGACTGCGACGGGCGCGAACATAAAGCTTGACCGGCAGGCTGTCGAAACCTACGGCACCGCCGAGGAGAGATTTGCGCGCTACGTTGAAAAGGGCGACGAGCTGTGGTGGTACGTCTGCATACAGCCGCAGTATCCTTACGCAAATCTGTTTGCGACATATCAGGGAACGATGTCCCGCGTGCTCATGTGGCAGCAGTATAAGTACAACGTAAAAGGACTTCTTTACTGGTCGGTCAACGCATGGTCGAACGGTGCGGAATGGCGCAAGATCGACGCCGAATTCCCCTACGGAGACGGCAGACTGATCTACTGCGGAAAGAGATACGGACTTTACGGACCGATCGGCTCGATCCGCCTTGAGTACCTGCGCGACGGAATCGAGGACTTCCAGTACCTCACCATGATCGAGGAGCTTTACGGAAGAGAAAAGGCGGACGAGATCGTCGCCCGCGTTACCAAGGGCATACTCGATACTCATGTTGTATCCGGCAAAATGACCGACGTGCGCAACGAAATGGGCGATCTCATTGAAGCCGCAATGAAAAAATAATCTTTTTTCGGGAGAGGCATGGGATCTTTTCGCAGATTCCGTGCCCTCCGTTTTTACGGGCAGACCGCCGGGTTACGGAAACGGCGAGCCTTTCCGAAAAACATCACCCGCCTCCCGTGCCCGTGCCGCATCCGAACGGCGGAGCGACGGAGTACGCTTCCCGATAAAGAAAAGGAGAGAATCCGTGGACTTCAAACGATATTTCCTGCCGGAGCATCAGATCTTCCTCGAAAACATAAATTACGAAAGACTGCCGGTGCACCGCCCCGGGGAGGGCGAGCAGATGCGGCTGCG
>URSW01000164.1 GCA_900550625.1 uncultured Eubacteriales bacterium | reverse complement strand
TTCTCTCCAATTCCGTTGTTTTTACAACGTAATTCGTTTTGTAAATCCCCAAAACACCCCTTTTCCTCGTCCACCGCACGGTTTCTCTGCCAATTCCGTTGTTTTAACAACGTAATTTATTTTGTGATTCCCGAAAACACCCCGTTTCCGCGCACGGCGCGCGGTCTTGATCCCTAATTGAAAAAATCGCTTTTTTGAACAGTTATTCGTCGTTAACCGCTCGCCAAAGCCCGCGCCGCACACACTTTTTCGCGTGTCCGCCCTCGGCGCACTGCCGAGGGATACTTTCCGCACCCGCGCGCCCGAGCGCACCGCCCAAAGAAACAAAAAAATATACCGCCCAAAGACGGAGGGCGGTATATTTTTTCCACGAATAAACTTTTATGAAAGGAAACGCAATTATAACGGCAGGCATAAGATATTCACACCCAATGCGGTGCATTTAACGCTCAGCACCAAATTATCTATAGCTACGCCGCGTAATATACCTGCCGGGTATTACACGGCGGGTATATTCAAAATTCAGGCACAAGGACGGATCCCGTGCGGTAAAGCTCCCTGTCCATGGAACTCATTTGAAGTCGTGCGCAAGACAAATCATTTCACCATGACCGTCATCGCCGCTTCCGGAAGAACTTGAATCTGCTGCTGCACTTATATAATTGATATAATCTATGCTTTCTACGGTAATTACTTCGGGTTTTGTCCAGGTCTGCATCTGAAAGGTTCTCCTCAGGAGGTTGAATCTTCATTTTCCGGCTCGGCATAGCGCAGTAGCAGATCGCGTACAGAGTTAAAATATGGGGTATTTAAGCGATAAATTACTGCTCTGCCCTGATTCCTTGCACGGAGAAGATTAGCCTTTAACATGAGTGAGAGGTGGTAATAGACGTTTGCACCGCCGTTTCCGAGCTCAGACTCAATATCCTTTATGGAGATTTCTTTGTTCTTCGCTGCCAGATTGAGTATTCCTACTCTGTATTTATCTGACAGAGCGTTACCGAAGGTTTCGAGATCGGGAGCTGTTTCAAGACCGGAAAGATAGTCGAGATAGCTGAAACTGTCAACGCCCAAAATAATGAGCACTTTATCCGAATACAGATACTGCTTTGAAACATTTTTTTCTGCAATAGTCAGTGAGACGTATACTTTATTATACCCATCCAATCTGACACTACTATTGCCATTCCCACGCTCAAACTTTTCATATATTTCAAGCAGATTAAAGCTCTCGCACATCTGTTCCGCCTGTAAAGCATGGCTCTCTCTCCACTTTTTCAGGATAAAATCCTTGGAGATAAGCTCATATGACAGTTTCTGAAGAGTTGCCTCGGGCTCGATAAAGAACGAATACAGTCCGTTTTTGATCTCCGGCTTCAGATCCGCTATCTTCATCTGCCTGCTCAGCTCGGCAAGATCGTTTTTACATTCCTCACGCTTCGTTTTCGAAAGCTTCGGAAGGTAGAATTCGAGTATCTTTGACTTCACGCTGTCGCAGTACCGAAGTGCATCCTGAACCTCTTTCAGATTATATGTCGTAAAGAACGCTTCATTAAACACATCAAAATAGTTAACCATCATGAATGTTTTCGCATTGGCGTTCATCAGAAAGAATATTCTGAGATCGTTCGATACAGGCTCTATTTCCTTGATAATGCTTTTATAGTATTCCTGATCCGCGCTCGCTTTGTCGTAGTTTATCATATTCGAAAGGAAATATTCCTTATTAAAATACAGAACAAACATCGAAAGCAGATCGTACATATAGCCCGGCTCTTTGATAAACTCAACCTCGGGCGGCATCCCGTCCGGTCTTGCGTTCACCGCAGTCACCGCGGCAGCACTGTTTCTCTTCCTGCCGGCATCGACTCTTTTCTTTCTTTGTCCTCTTCTTGCCGCTGCTCCGATCAGCTCGGTTTCAGCTCCGGTTTTTTTCTCCAAACAGTCAGCTCTCCTTTCTGCGCAGACTGAATAAATCATCCGCACGAATTTTGCCCGAAAATCCCCGGGCGGGGTTTGTCCGATGCGGCTTTTACCTCACACCGCACCGACCGACTCGCAAAAGCGGCTGCCGCCGAGCCTTACGCTCCGGACGGGCTCACACCGCAGTCCGAGTCTTTCCGAATCCTGCTCACCTTCGGCACTGTCCGGGCGGAAATACCCAACCTCCGAACTCGCCTCCGGCAAACATCTCCGGACCTTTTTTCGATCGGATCTCTCCGACCGATGCAGCCCCCTTTACGGCGCGCACGCCGTGCCGGGCTGTGCCCGAAAGCTGTCGCTTTCGAACGGCGTCCCGAAACGGCAAAGCCGCATCGTTCCGCCCTTCCCGCACGGCATCGCTACTCCCTGCGGGGCGCACTCGCCCGAACGGAATTGCCGTACCGCCCGGGTCCGTGACATCGAATCGCGGAAATAAAAGATTTTATGTGTTCGATCTCTTTTTTCCGACCGTTTGCCCGAGAAAGCATCCGGTTTTCCCTTCGACGCTATCATTATATCACACCTTTTTTCAAAATGCAATAGGTTTGTGGAAAAATATTCAATTAATTGCAGATATTCTATTGATGTTTTTTCGGTAATGGTGTATAATATACTCACAACTTCCACAAAAAGGAGAATTTACTAATGTCTTTGTCGAAAACCTTGTATCTGTCCGCCCCGTATCAGACAGCCTATTCGATCACAACGGACAACAGTGATCTTGAAAAGCTTCTCCGCATGAGATACGGCAGATACCTGACAGACGAAAGCGAAGACGGCAGGCAGTACCGCAGCGTCGTCATAAGCAAGTACAGACGGGCGTTCAATATGCAGTGCGGCGAAAAGCTTTACCGCACTCGCGTTCCGCTCCGCGCGTTCGACAGCTATATGCTGAAAACCGTGGAATTCGACGATAAGGTCATCGCGTTCCACGCCTCCGCCGTCGAGTGCGGCGGTAAAGCTTACGTCTTTCTCGCAAGAAGCGGCGCAGGCAAAACAACGCTTTGCGCATATCTCACCGCGCACGGCTTCGGATACATAACGGAGGACTGCGTTCTGATAGACCGCGAAACGCTCCGCGTCTATCCGTACACCGCACCGCTCCGCCTGCGTCCCGGCGGTATCACCGCGCTTGAAGCGGCGGGCGTCTGTCTGCCGCCTCTCAAAAGAATGCTCGAGGGTGAATTGTTCCGCTATATCTATGAGCCGGACAACCCGGTCGAAAAACCGCTCGAGCTCGGCGGAATATACTTCATCCTGCGTACCCTCAATATGAACGCCGCAATAGATATGACGGGTACAACGAAAATGCATCAGCTGATGCTGTCGCCGATGATACCGTATCCCGTTGACGGCGAATTTCTCAGGCTGATGACAAAGATCGGCTCCGTCCCGTGCCGCAATCTTGTATATAAGGATATGAATTACGCCGCGGAGGTGCTCGAAAATGCATAATCTCGACGGACGCACAATGGCATCCCTGCTGCGCTCAAACCTGAAATACCGCGTAAGCACCGTGATAACGGTGCGCGGGACAAGCATGCTCCCGATGTTCAAGCCGGGGGATTGGATCACGGTCGAAAGAGCGCACGCCCCGAAGGTCGGTGAGATCTTCGTGTTCCTGTACAAAGGCGCGCTGACCGTCCACCGCCTCGTAAAGATCGAGGACGGGCGTGCATTCCTCAAAGGAGACAACGCACTGCGGCTCGAGGACGTGAGAACGGAGGACCTGATCGGCCGCGTGACCGAGGTCAACGGCAGAACGCCCGCCGCCTTCCCGCCGGAGCTGATCGGCATCGCGCTTCTCGTGAACCGGGAATTCCGCCGCTGCGCCTACAGCGCGGAGAAAGCGAAGAAAAGCGATATATATATACAATATGAAAGAAAAATACGGGAGACCTTCCCCGATGCAAAAGGAGTAATATAATGAAAGTCTACAGAAAAAACGAAAAAATGGATTTCATCCGCACCGACGAATACGCAACGGCGGTGTTCGATCCCGACAGCGGCTGCACCCATCTCGTCAATGATACGGGCACCGGA
>URSW01000163.1 GCA_900550625.1 uncultured Eubacteriales bacterium | reverse complement strand
ATTTTAGAAAAACCAAAGGTACGACCGAAATCAAAAGGAAGCGCATCGCCGCGGCGGACGATCGGCGGCGGGCTGTGCCCCGTCTGCGGTGCACGCTGCCGTGTGAAGTTCGGCAACCGTAAAGAAAGCGCCGCGAAAAGGTGCGTGCTGCGGCAAAGTATTCGGCGATCCGTTCGTCATCCCCGGCGCTCTCCCGCGAAAATCCCGCACGGGCTATCGGAGAAAACGCCGCTCTTTTGCTGCGGTGTACGTCATAAATACAGAGGGAGCGGACACCCCTTCGGCATCCGCTCCGCGATTTTCAGTATTTCAGGTTCTTTCTGAATTCCGCAAGCTCGTCGTCGGTCGGGATGTAATCACCCATCTGACCGTCGTTGTACTTCTCATATGCGGTCATATCGAAGTAGCCCGTGCCTGTCAGACCGAACAGTATCGTCTTGTCCTCGCCGGTCTCGCGGCAGCACCGCCTCGTCGATCGCAGCGCGGATCGCGTGGCTCGACTCCGGTGCGGGAAGGATTCCCTCTGTGCGTGCGAAGTACTCCGCCGCCTCGAATACGGAGGTCTGCTCAACGGAGCGCGCCTCGATCAGTCCGTCGTCGTAAAGCTGCGAAACGATGCCGGACATTCCGTGATAGCGGAGTCCGCCCGCGTGGTTTGCCGACGGGATGAAGTCGCAGCCGAGAGTGTACATCTTTGCCATCGGGCAGATCTTTCCGGTGTCGCAGAAATCGTATGCGAACACGCCGCGCGTCAGGCTCGGGCAGGATGCCGGCTCGACCGCGATAAAGCGGTAATCCGCCTCTCCGCGAAGCTTTTCGCCCATGAAGGGGGAGATAAGTCCGCCGAGGTTCGATCCGCCTCCGGCGCAGCCGATGATGATATCGGGCTTCACGCCGTATTTGTCGAGCGCCGCCTTCGACTCAAGTCCGATCACGGACTGGTGCAGCAGCACCTGCGAAAGGACGCTTCCGAGAACGTAGCGGTACGCGCCGCCGGAGGTAACAGCCTTCTCGACCGCCTCCGAGATTGCGCATCCGAGGCTTCCCGTGGTTCCGGGATGCTCGGCGAGAATCTTTTTTCCGACCTCGGTTGTCATCGACGGCGAAGGCGTTACGTTCGCGCCGTAGGTGCGCATTACCTCGCGGCGGAACGGCTTCTGCTCATAGGACACCTTGACCATGTACACATTGCACTCGAGCCCGAAGTATGCGCATGCCATCGAAAGCGCCGTGCCCCACTGACCCGCTCCGGTCTCGGTGGTCACGCCGCGCAGACCCTGCTTCTTCGCGTAGTACGCCTGCGCGATCGCGGAATTGAGCTTGTGCGAGCCGGAGGTGTTGTTTCCCTCGAATTTGTAGTATATCTTCGCCGGAGTTCCGAGCGCCTTTTCAAGACAGTACGCACGGACGAGCGGCGACGGACGGTACATTTTGTAGAACGTGAATATTTCCTCGGGAATATCGATATACGGCGTTGTGTCGTCAAGCTCCTGCTCGGCAAGCTCGCGGCAGAATACCGTGGAAAGCTCATCGACCGTGACGGGCTGCATAGTTGCGGGATTGAGAAGCGGCGCGGGCTTGTTCTTCATATCCGCACGGACATTGTACCATTTCTTCGGAAGCTCATCCTCGGAGAGATAGGTCTTGTACGGAATTTCGTTGTTTTTCATTTGGTTTTCCCCTTTCTTTTTTCCGGAACGGGAAAACAAAAAATCCCCCGTCCCTGCAATTCTGCCGGGACAGGAGAAAACTCCTGCGGTGCCACCCTGCTTGACGCTTGTGCGTCCGCTCTGCGCATACTTCATATGCCGGTCTTTGTTAACGGAGGACTGCTCCGTCTCGCATACTTGATTCTGCTCGCCCTCGAAAGCCCATTCAAACCCGTCCGCCATACCGCGTCGCACCAAGCCGCGGCTCTCTGTGATGACCGAGCGTGCTTTACTCACTCTTTCTCATCGGTTTTACCGAAACTATACCACACTCCGCACGCTTTGTCAATAGATTTTCAAAAATTTTTCCGCACATTTTTCGGCGCAAAACCCTTCTTTCGTCTTTTTACGATATTGACAATCCGCCGAATTTGGTATAGAATAATAACGGAGCCGGAAAGACGGCAAAACCGAAAGGACGGATAAGTCATGGCAGAAGAATTCTACGATGCGGAAATATATACCCTCACCGATGAGGAGGGTGTCGAAGCCGATTACAAGCAGATCGGCGTTGCCGAGGTAGGGGAGAACGTATATTACGCTCTCGTTCCTCTCGACGAAAAGGGCGAGGAAGCGGGAGATGAATATATAATCCTGCGCGCCGAGGCTGACGAAAACGGAGATACCTATCTTGCGACGATAGAGGACGACGAGGAGTTCGACAGCGTAGCCGATCTCTTTGACGACGAATTTGCCTCGATCGACTACGACGAGGAAGCCGAAGAGGACGCGGACGGCGAATAAAATTCCCGTTTTTGAGAAAACTGAAAACAGAGCTTCCTGCTTTGTTCGTGATAAAGCGAGTATTAAACCCACGATAGATTTATGGAGTCCGGACTTCGTCCGGCGGGATGCAGACCTCCCTTGACTTCTCTCTTTCGACAGATTTTAAGGACGTTGGGAGCGCAAAACCGGAGAGAGGACACCAACCTTGCGAAAGCAGGGTTTCTTATCCTTGCTTTACACGGCACGGTGGGGCTCTTTTTTTACCTTCCGGGATTCGGAATCTGCCGGAAGCGGTAAATCGAATATGAAAAGCGGCTCGGAAAAATCTCCGGACCGCTTTTTTTCTTTCGGGAAAGGAGTATCTTCGCCTTGCGGAGGACGGGCAAAGCGGCGGCAATGCCCTTCGGCGGGCAAAAGCTGCGTCAGCGCGGTCCTGCCTCGGGCGGCGCGCATCGGCGAACCCAACAGACCCGGCAGAAACATGAATCAACAGCGCCCGACGCACGGTTTCCGGCAGCGGAGGCGCCCCTGTCGGCGCGGCGAGGGCATGCGGCGCGCGGGTATTTTACGTTCGGTGTACGTCCGCACGCATGACGCGCGGAATAACCGCAAAATCCGTCCCGAAATCTGCCCAAACATGGGCGCTGCGCGAAATTTTTTTAAATTTTTCAAATAATTTTCGTTTTCGGTGCAACGAACCGGCACAAAATATCGTGTATATAATATACGGACATTACTTTGCACCTCGAAATGCTCCGCGAGCCGAGCCTTCCTGCATCCGCACACGCAAAATTCGCATCCGATCCCGTGCAAGCCCGTCAATATACGCAAACCTGCGCACGGTCTCAAGCAAATACGTTCCGAAATGTGCAAAACCGCGCCGGATCCCGATTAAAACCGTGCCGATATGCTCGCTCTGTCCCCGGTCTTTCCCGACCGGCGCACTGATGTCACGGCTCTGCATTAAATATGCTCTCGGGGCGCATCTCCGCATTTCCGTGCCGACATGCAGCGAATAACCGTTGCGGCGCACTCCCCGGTATCCCGACAAAGACCGTGCGCAAGGCATACGCCGCCCGATACCCCGTGCCGAAGCCGAGCGCCGATCGGACTCATCGGTCGGAAATACCGAGACGCAGTACCGCCCCCCCGCCCGGCGATCCCCGAAAAGCTTTTGCGAACCTCAACCCGAACACACTTCCCCGCAAGCGGATTTTGCTTTTCGGCATGACGTTTTTTCTCTGCATTCGCCGCCGCGCGGGACTTCTGCGTGAATCCGAATCGACGGTGCGGAAGACACATGCGGAGTGTGCGAAATCCGTCGGAAAATCTCCCGATATTAACATTTCGTCGCAAATTTTTACGCCGAATGCGGCCCCGGACCGAACTGCTTCATCTGAATCGGGAATTTACTCTATTCGTGCCTTTCCTTATTGCAAAATCAGGCAATCTATGTTATGATATAATATAATTGTATCTTCGGTAAAAATGCGCCGCGACATGCGCTGACGACAACGCGAAAAAGCCCTTTATCCGTTTCAGAGAACGGTTCCTTCTCCCCGGCACTCCCTAAATTGTGCGGATTGTTTCCGCCTCTTTAAAAAATCCGAAAAAACACACTGCCGTTTTTCGATACCGCCGCTTTCGCCGCCGATCGGCGG
>URSW01000162.1 GCA_900550625.1 uncultured Eubacteriales bacterium | reverse complement strand
GGAAACCTGAAGCTTTTCAGCAAGATCCTCCTGCCGGAATCCCTGTGTAACACGGAGCCGCCGAATGTTTTGTCCTAAAGTCTTGTAGTCCACTGCACATATCTCCTTAAACATATTTTAGTGGACTCCGCGGCGAAAGTGAAGAGCGCATAAATTGTATACTCGCACCATAAGTGTGATATTCGGATTTTTCCTTTGTTTTATCCCACCCTTAAAGCAAATAAGTCTGCCTGTAGTACCAGCAGACTCATTTGCGCTTAATTGAACATGTCCAAATTGTCGAGCATTTTGGTTATATCTTCTTCCAAAGCCTCGGAAGGTCCACTCATTGAAGTATCCGCTATAGTATGAAGTTCAGATAACTTCTCCTCAACGATGCTCCGTATCAACCGTTCCATTTGATTGCGGTCGAAGGCAGGAGCAACCTTAACCTCTATTCTACTATAACCGGACTGTAGCTCCGGATGAGCATTGATATAATCACTCAATGCCGAAACAATGATCATGCTTTTTCTGTTGCCCAGTTTTTCCAGCAGCTCACCGACGCGAATCTGATCTTCGCTGTCGGCGCCGAACTGCAGCGTAAATCTATATTTTCCGTCTTTTCTCACCGCCTATCACACCGTCCTTTATGCAGGACGATGGGACAGCTGCACTCTGCCGAGCATTTCGTATCCAAGCGCATTGGCATTGGGAGACTCCACGAAGTCCGCCTTTGCGACCAGCGGAGAAGCCTCCAGAAACGGCCGGAGAAGCAGACTTCCGCCGCCTATGAAAACCGCCGGATTGGAACGCAGATCGACCTGCAGCTCGCGCAGCTGATTGAGAATGTCCTGGGCATGAAGCTTGGTTGCGCCGCAGATCGTTTGCTTAACATCGTCCGGCAAAATCGTATCGTGTCCGGAAAGGACTGCGCTGATATGCTCGTCCTCGATGCGCATATCGTGAAGCGCACCGACTTTTCGGATGATCTCGTTGTTCATGGTGATAATACCGGTTTCAAGCGAACGGCAGAACTGCAGATCAGGCTTGCCGTTTTTCAGGAGTAGCACATCCGTCGTGTAGCCGCCGATGTCGACAACGAACACCCGAAGCATATTGACTACCATGCTGCTTTTCGGAACAACGGCCGCATATGCCTGCGGGAACACCATGACCTTATCGATCATAATGCTGTACGGCTTATCCTTATAAACAAATTTGATAATGCCGTCCCGTTTGAAATACCGGGTGAATTTGTCCTTGAGTACACCGTAATGCTCCGGCGGCAAGCCCACTGCCAGTTGAATCTGTTCAACGGGGCTGTACCGACCGGTATCCTCAAGCTCTTTTGCAATGGCGAACAGTGTCAGAACAAAATAACGGTCGTCCTGCGTTTTATCCCGCATGTAACTCAGACGCTTTCCGCTGGTTGTCCAGTACCGTCCGTCGTATTCCAGGATTTCATCCGACATAGGCGGCTTGACGGTGTGCTCGGACAGACCGGAAACAAAGGAATGGTGCGGTGTTTTGATGGCATAGTTGCCATGGTCAATTGCAATCAACATATAAGGTTCCTCCTATATTTCAGCTTTGGATTTTCATTATCATTACACGGTTCAGTATGCGTATTTACAACGGGAATACGCATTGCAAAGTGAAATGAGCATGAAAAAAGGACAAAGTCAAAGGCCAATTTCTCATAAGGATGTTTTTTATGCGTCTATCTGAATCTGCCGATTGAGAGTACAAACAAAACACGCAGAACTCATTCCTGAATTCTGCGTGTTTTGTGTTTGGGCTGTTTTAAGGGTGCCGTCCTCAAAAACGGGTGGTCAAAAGAGCGGCAGTCCAAAAACCGATGAGGCTTGCGATCATGAAAGCTCTTTTCCGTCCGTGGAAATGGTGACGATCTGCCACGGGATAAATTTTTCGCTGTTTTTCAGAGCGGTTATTGCCGCCTGCGCAAGTCCTCCGCAGCAGGGGACCTCCATACGCACGACGGTGACGCTTTTTATATCGTTCTCACGGATGATCTCGGTCAGCTTATCGGCATAATCCACGCCGTCCAGCTTAGGACACCCGACAAGCGTAATGTGACCTTTGATAAAACGCTCATGAAAAGCCGCATACGCATATGCCGTGCAGTCTGCGGCGATGAGCAGCTTAGCACCGTTAAAGTACGGCGCGTTCACGGGAACAAGCTTTATCTGCACCGGCCATTGGGAAAGACGGCTGACCTGTCCTGCTGGCATCGCCACGACGTTTTCGCTTTCGTTATGCTCGATTCTTCTTGACTTTGTTCCCGGACAGCCGCACGGCAGAGTCATCCCTTCGTTCCTCATCTTTTCCTGCATCATTTTCTGCTTGTTTGCCGTGACCGCGACTTCATCATAGGCGGCGGCTTCGCGCTCCACAAAGGTGATCGCGCCCGTGGGACATGCGGGCAGACAGTCGCCCAGACCGTCGCAGTAATCATCCCGCATCAGCTGCGCTTTTCCGTCCACCATGGCGATCGCTCCCTCATGACAGGCTGCGGCACATGCTCCGCAACCGTTGCATTTGTCCTTATTGATTTCTATAATTCTTCTCTTCATAAAAAATCTCCTTGTATTTTTGCCTATATTATAGTATAATAGAATCAACAAGTCAGTTGAATTTTCAACGAAAGAAGATTTTTATGAAAGAGTTTTTACCAGTCATCCGCTCCTCACAGCTATTTTCGGGAATTGCAGAGGAGGAGCTTGTGCCGATGTTATCCTGCCTTGATGCAAGGCAGGAAGCCTTTCCGAAGGACGCTTTTCTGCTCCGCACCGGTGACACGGTGGGATCCGTGGGGATCGTTTTGTCCGGAAGCATAATGATCATACAGGAGGATATCTGGGGAAACCGAAATATTCTCTCAAAAGCAGGACAGGGACAGGTTTATGCCGCCGCCTTTGCCTGTGCGCCGGGCGCAGTGCTGAACGTGAGCGTTGTTGCCGAAACGCCGGTCACGGTAATGCTTCTGAACATCAGACGCGTTCTTACCGTCTGCTCCTCAGCCTGTGAGCATCACAACCGCATCATACGAAATCTGCTGGCGGAACTTGCCGAGAAAAATCTGCTTCAGAATGAAAAGCTCACCCACATGGGGCAACGGACAACAAGGGGCAAGCTGATGTCGTATCTTTCGGCGGAGGCGCAGCGTCTCGGTCGCTATGAATTCGATATTCCTTTTTCAAGGCAACAGCTGGCGGACTATCTCGCCGTGGAGCGCAGCGGCCTTTCGCTTGAGCTTGGAAAAATGCAAAAGGATGGACTGCTGGAATTTCATAAAAATCATTTTGTTCTGAAATTATAAGGATATATGCGGAGGCTCGATTATGCTCAAGATACTGTTAGTGGAAGACGATAAGACGATCGTCACCAACCTGACTGAATATCTGAACGGCGCAGGATATATTGTCCGAAGCGTGTCCGGACAGGCTGCCGCTATGTCGGCGCTGGCGGCGGAAAAGGCGGACCTGGTGCTGCTTGACGTATCCTTGGCCGAAGGCAACGGCTTTTCCGCGTGCAGAGCGATCAAGGCCGAATTTGATATCCCCGTCATTTTTCTGACCGCCTCCGGCGATGAGTACAGCACCGTTACGGGCTTTGACCTCGGTGCCGATGATTATATACCGAAGCCGTTTCGTCCGCGAGAGCTTCTTTCCCGCATCAAAAACGTTCTCCGGCTTACAGGCAGCACGGGAAAGACCGTAAAACTCGGCGATGTGGTAGTGGATACCGAAAAAGGCACAGCAATGAAGAATAACAAAGACCTGTTTCTTTCTGCGCTGGAATACCGTCTTCTGCTGGCTTTCATCAACAATCGGGGGATCGTGCTGACACGCGAACGGCTGCTTGACTCAATGTGGGATGTTGCCGGCACCTATGTCAACGACAATACGCTGACGGTATATATCAAGCGTCTGCGTGAGAAGATCGAGGACGATCCCGCCGAGCCGAAAATCATTCAGACGGTCCGCGGGATCGGATATAAGGTGGACACATGATGAAGCTTTTGAAAAACAAAGAGGTGCGCGGCGCACTGCTGTGTCAACTGCTGCTCTCCGCAGCCGCCTGCGCCGTCTGCTTTTT
>URSW01000161.1 GCA_900550625.1 uncultured Eubacteriales bacterium | reverse complement strand
ACGACAGACGAGGCGGCAACCTCAAGCGCGCGCTCCCCGGGATCGTCGGGGCTGAGCGCTTCACCGGGGCGCGCGCTGAAATACAGCGCCGCCGCCGGCACGATCTCTTCGGCATTGCCGAGAAGCCTCGTGCGGAATTCGCACGGAGGGCATTTCCACACGGAAAACAGATACATGAAAAGCTGCATGTTCAGCCCGAGCTCCATATCGCGGTCGGAAAGCTTTTTCGCCCCCGTTTTGTAGTCAACTACGCGGATATATGCTTTACCGTCGCGGCGCATTACGTCGAGGCGGTCGATAATGCCGCGCAGCTCGACGGACGAGCCCTCCCCCGTCGGGATCGAAAGTGCGGGAGGCGTGCCGTCCCCCATTCCGATTTTCTGTTCAAGTGCGAACGGGCGGAAATCGCTCTGCGCGAATTCCTCTCCGAGCATTCCCGTAAAGAGGAGCAGACTCTTTTCGAGACGATCGAGGAGGTATCTGATCCTCGGCGTAACAGCGGTGCCGAATATGCCGTCGGTGTATTCCGAAACGAGGCGGCGGATAAGCCGAAGATTTTCATCCTCGGAAAGAGGAAGCGCCGAGACATCCGTTTCGGTAAAATACCGCTCAAGAACGGCATGGATGAAGTTTCCGACATCGACGGGGGAAAGATGCTTTTCCTCGCGTTCGTCAAGGTCGAGTATGTATCTTCCGTAGTATGAAAACGCGCATTTCCGGTACGTTTCAAAGCGGGATTGAGTGAGCTTTATGCGGCTGCCGAAAATACTTCCGGCTTCCTCGGCGCATATGCGGCTCCAATCGGTGTCGCCGCGCGCCGCAGTGAGTGAAAGCCCGGCTTCGGGAGAGGCGGCGAGTATCGCCGAGCGTATTTTCTCGTTCCGGCATGAGAGAATAAACGATGCGGAATCCTTTTCATCCCACAGAGCCGCGGCGGGGCTGTCGGGATCAAAGTAATTTTCCGGTGCGTCCGGGAAAAGCCCGGCGATGCGCCGCGCTCCCGTTGAGGCTTCGGTTTTTCGCACCCCGTTGCTTTCCGGGATCATAACGCAGAGCGTTTTTGACGGGAGCGAGGCGCATCGCCAGAACCAGAACAGCTCCTTTTCCGTTCGGTCACGTTCGTTGTCGGAAAGCACAACCCCTTCGCCCTCGAGGCGGATACGGTCACCCTCCGTAAAGAGCGCGCTCTCCGAAGGCACTCCCGGAAATTCGCCGTCTACGGCGCCGAGCAGTATGACGTGAGAGATGTTTTCGGTCCTTATCCGATCCGCCGCACCGAAAAGCACTTCGTTTATTCCGGCGGGGATCGTGCCGACATCCTCTGCTCCTATCGTCAGCGAAAAAAGATCGGCAAATGTCGAAATGTCAACCGCGATATCTCCGAGAATGCGCTCCGCCGCTTCGAAAGCCTCAGTCAGCTTGAGCCATGACTGATACCCGAATGCGGCGGCATCGCGGTATCCGTTCTCCGCAAGACGCGCGCAGTTTTCGCGCAGCCGCTCATATGCGCCCGCACCGACGAGCATCCTCCAAAGCTCCGTGAGAACATCACTTACGCACGCTTCGTTCTTGAATGCTTCGGAAAGCGGAAGGAGCATGTCGCATATTTTTTCTCTCGCGGAATTTGCAAGCTCAAGCTCGCGCGAGGCTCTCGGAGTGAACGAGGCGGAAAATCCGTCGGGGTTCATCGTCCATCCGCCGTCCTTCTCATACGCGCGCTTTCCCGAGATGTTCCATATCTCGGTATAGCGCTCGAACGCCGCACGCTCGTCCGCGCTCAGAGGCGTCAGAGAGCTGTGAAGCAATGCGCAGACATCTTCCCTTGCAAAGGATGATTTCACGGCGCAGAGGGCTGCCTGGACGAATCTGACGGCGGGAGAATCCGAAAGCGAGAACCTCACCGATACCGACAGCGGAATATTCGCGTCGGCAAAGGCGGCGTCGAGGATGCCGGTGCGCGTTGACGCATCGCGTGCGATGATCGCAATGTCGGAATAATCCGCACCTCCGCCGACAAGCTCCCTTACGCGGCAGAGCGCCGCCTGAGCCTCATCGTATCTGTCGGCGCACCTTACAAACGAAACGAAATCCTTTTCGCCGCGCATCGGCTCTGCGGAAAAATCCCACAGATGATCGCGCAGATACGCCGACGGAGTTGACGCATCGGGCGTGATCTCATTTATTTCAACATCCTCGCATCGGGCGGCGAATTCTTTCACCGAAAGGAAAAATCGGTACGCCACACCGAGATGGGGCGGAACCTCTCCCCCGGCGGGGCAGGTGAAGGTCATCGTAAAATTGTCGGACTGACGTATTATTTCGCGCACAATCTTTTCCTCGACCGCGGTCAGCGAGTAAAAAGAATCCACATACACATCGTATCCGGAGAAGAAATCGCGCCTGCGCAGCGTATCGAGCAGATGCTCCGGCTCCGCTCCCGGATCGTCGAAGCTTTCACCGAAGGAATTATCGTATTCCGCCATGACGAGCGATATATCGTGAAGCCTGTCCGAGAGAGAAGCGGTCGCTTCCTCGGAGGAAAATATGTCGGACAAACGCGCGGCATCCTCGGCGCCGACTCCGCCGCGGCGCAGCTCGTCAAGTGCTTCCTGCATTATTTTTACTGTCCGCGCGCTGTTCTTTTCATTGCCGAATACGCGCAGAAGCGGCGCGACCGATGCGATAGCCTTCCACATCAGCAGAACGCGATCCGCCCGTCCGGCGCTGTTGAAGGAAAGACCTCCGAAACGACGCTTTACAAGATTCGCAAGGCGGGTGAAGCTCACAACGTCGAGCACAAGCGCGCTTTCGGGAGGGACGGATTTCGCAAGGCGCGTTTCCCATATCACCGCCTGCTGTTCGGGGACTATAAGGCATACCCGCCGCGGCTCGATTTCGGAAAGTGCGTCACGGGATGCGGTGTCTTTGTCCTTTGAAGCATCGATCGCGCGGGCGCATGACTCCGATATCATTTTCAGAATGAGACCGTTTTTCTCCGCGCTTTCCGGTCCGCAAAAAAGCTTTATCATACGTTTTCTCCTTCGAAATCCGTGCCGGACGCGATGCGGATATTCCTTATCATCACTTCGCGCTTTCTCCACGAAAACGAATATCTTTCGTATTCTTCGTCGCTCATCGAGGAGATCATCCCTTCATCGACCGTGCCGAGCCGTCCTTCGGTGAAATACGGGATGTCCGTCTCGAGAGTGCCGTTTTTCATCGCAGTTTTCGTTACGGGGCAGGCGAGGGCGCAGACATCGCATCCCCACACCATGCCAGTTTTCCTGATTATGTCCTTTTCGCTTTCGGAAAGCTCGCCCTTCTTCTGCGTTATCGAGGATATGCATCGGCTTTTGTCGTCCGCGGCATCGGCAGGGCACTGCCTGCGGCACTCTCCGCAGTGGGTGCATCCTCCGACCTTGCCTTCGCCTTTTGAAATGCCTTCGGCGAGAAGCTCATCCTCGGAAAGACCGCACACGGCCTCGCCGAGAACTATGAAGGATGAGGCATCCTTCGTTATGAGCATACCGTGATCACCTATCACGCCGAGCGAGCATTTGGCGGCAAGGAGCACTTCCGCAAACGGAGACACGTCGGCAAATCCCCTGAAATAGCGTCCGGGGTGCTTTTCGTTCATAAAGCTTTTGCAGGTGCAAAAGAGCTCGGCGTAATATTGGTGGTAATCCCGCGCCGAGGCGAAATTCGCAAGGTTTGACTTTACGTTCGTGTAATACGGTAGGTAGAACGATATGACAAACGCATCCTCGGGAAAGCCGTATTCTCTTTTGGATATAAGATCTGCATCTCCGAGCGGAATAAAACCCGCGCGTCTTACTCCGAACGATCTTAGAACATCAAACAGCATGGCATACCTCCGTCCGCTTTCGGTGCGGCATTCTTTCATCTGTGCAACATATTTGCGAAAAGGCATTTTGCCGATCATAGACGGCGCAGAATGCGAATATAATCAACTGTAATCTATCACTTTCCGTGTACCGTTTTCGGTACACGGGCAGAGGAACCGTAAAAATAAACGGCGCTGTCAGCTCCGCTGCGATTTCGATGACGGAGCGCTTATGTAAAACCGTATCCATTATACATCAAAGTTCCCGAAAAAGCAAATATCGGCGG
>URSW01000160.1 GCA_900550625.1 uncultured Eubacteriales bacterium | reverse complement strand
AAAGAGCAAATTCGCGGGATGCGAGCTTCTCGGAAAAACTTTGGGTGTTATCGGTCTCGGTGCCATAGGCGGAATGGTTGCAAACATCGCCGCACATCTCGGAATGAAGGTTATCGGGTGTGATCCCTACATAACGATTGAGGGTGCATGGCGACTTTCACACCATGTCCGCAAGGCGGCAGTTTATGAGGAGCTTTACAAAGACTGCGATTATATAACTCTTCATGTACCCGCAACTCCCGAGACAAAGGGAATGATCAATGCAGAGACGATCGCAATGATGAAGGACGGAGTAAAGATAATAAATCTCTCCCGTGCCGATCTTGTCAACATTGCCGATCTTAAAGCGGCACTTGAATCCGGTAAGGTTTCGCGCTATGTAACTGATTTTCCGACGGAGGAAAGCATAAATGTTCCCGGAATAGTCGCAATACCTCATCTCGGCGCTTCTACCGAGGAATCCGAGGATAACTGCGCCGTCATGGCTGCGCATGAGCTTATCGATTATATCGAAAACGGAAATATTACAAACAGTGTCAACTATCCTTCGGTAAAGCTTGATGCGTCTTCCTGCCCGAGAATGGTTATTCTTCATAAGAATATTCCCAATATGATTTCCGGAATCACAGGAATTCTAAGCGCTCAGGAACTCAACATTGATAACATGGCAAATCGTTCAAAGGGTGAATATGCTGCGACCATAATAGATACTGATAAGGCAATTTCCAATGAAACAGTCGATAGAATTGCGTCACTTGACGGGATTGTCAGAGTGAACAGGATCCGCTGACCCTCTCATGATCTGCGGACAGGACAGTGAGCCGAGTTCGGTGTGTGAAAGCGCTGAATAACAAAATAACGCCGGACGGCGGAATCGGTCATACCGATTCCGCCGTCTTTTATGCCGCCGTTTATAAAGAAGATCCCGCCGGAATTCGGCGGGATCGATGCTATTTTCTTATTTCTATGGCTTCTTTCAGATTGGATATTTCTATGCGGTTCGCACCTTCGAAATACTCTCCGTCGAGCGTCCAAGGAATCACTTCATCCATTTCAACTTCGATCTTCGAGGACTTGAAGAATTCAAACATTTCACTCGAAAAATCGGAAACCGTTATTCCGTGAATGATCTTTGACATTTCAACCGCATTTTTCGGGCACTTGACAAGCACGATTTCAAAAAGCCCGTCCTTCATGTCTACCACGGAGTTGTTAAGCTTCACGATTCCGCCGACCGATGTCGAATTGGAGACCGCGCCGAAAATATATTCTCCGTCATATTCCGTGTCGTTTGCGAAGATTTTCGCTTTGTACGGATGAAGGCTCGAAAGATCGCGGATTCCTTCAAGAATATACGCAAAATGACCGAGAGTGTTTTTTGTCGACTGCGGAGTGTTGTACGATGCCGCGGTAAACGCACCGAACGAGGCAATATAGGTGAAGAACCTGTCGCCGAGTTTTCCGATATCGATTTTTATCGGCTCATGGTTTATAATGTTGTCGGTCGCGCGCTTTACACTTAACGGAATATTCATGCTTTGCGCAAAATCGTTGGTTGTTCCGGCGGGAATATAACCGATCGGAATTTTTCGTTCGGCGCGCATCATTCCGGTTATTATCTCGTTCAGAGTTCCGTCGCCTCCGCAGCAGATGCACAGATCGGAATTACGCCAAGCCTCACGCGCGAGCTCCGCTGCATGACCACGGTGCTGAGTTACCTGTACGCAAACCTGATAACCTGCTTTGCATAAGCGCGATACGATTTCGTACATTGCGGTTCGTGATTTCATTTTTCCGGCATTAGGGTTAATTACAAGGAGTACTTTTTTCATCTTTTAAGCACAGCTTTCTGAAAAGGGAAAGCGTAAATCCTTTCCAAGCCCGGATCGGCTTTTTTATGAACGGGTGAGGAGACGCTTCCGGTAAAATTTATACGGAAACACTTCTCATTTTCTTATATGATATCATATTTTAAAGGCGCAGTCTACAGATTTTGAAAAATTATTTTTTACATTATTCTTAATCGCAGTAAATCCGTACCTGAAAAGATTGCAGCCGTCGGCTTTCCCGACGGCTGCTGCCGAATAATTATAAAAGAGAAAATCCGTGCGAATTTACGAGAGCGTCTATTTTCTCCGAACGCTTGCAGTAAGGGCACTCGTGGGAGTCAAATGTTTCGTAATCCGGTATGTCCTTCGGATTAAATACCGAAATGACGGGATATCCCTCGCACGAATCGACCGTTGCGAATACCGAGGATATGCCGGCAACCTTGCCGCCGTAATACCTGACGGCTTCCGCGGCTGCTTTTGCCGTCAGCCCCGTGGTGACGGATGCCGCAAATATAAGAACATGCTTTGATGCGATCATCGGAACTACATTGTCACGGAAAAGTATCTGACTGCCGGAGGTGTATTCCGGGGTTACTATATAGATAGTCTGGTGCGCATTCATGTTTGCAAAATCTTCTTTGGTAAGCTCGTCCGCAATGCAGGTCCCGATGACTTCGGTTCCGTCGAGGCAGAGAACCGTATCGACAATGGTGTTGCTGCGGTAAGAGGAGACTATCTCATGAGCGATGCTTTTTGCTTCCGACAGGCGGGATTTTTGCATGGTGATGTCAATGTAGTAATTCATGTGGCTGTGGCTTGTTGCAAAATGACCTTTGACCGCTCTGAGACACAGATCTTTTTTCTTCGTTGCAAGTTTTAATGTTGTTAACGACATAGCGACGCCTCCTGAATAAAATTGATTGCATATATATTATACAACATAATTATAAAATAATCAATAATTATGGAGAAAATGACGAAAACAATTTTTCGCACGTCGCTTTTCCACTCTGCAGTTCAGAAAGAGACCGTGAGCTGCATTTTGAATTTCTCTTCGCCGAACACAGCGTGCGGGATTCCTTTCGGCATGATAAGCGTTTCGCCTTCTTCGAGAATAAACACCTCTCCGTCAACGGTAAATCTTCCGACACCCTCGAGAACGGTGACCATTGCATCGCCTCCCGCAGAGTGAGAAGAGATTTCCTCGCCCTTGTCAAATGAGAATACGGTCATGCTGACCAGATCGTTCTGAACGAGAGTTTTGCTGACGACCTGACCGTCCTGATATTCCACAAGGTCTTTGAGCATAAGCTTTTTCTGCTTGTCGATGTTCCTGTACATTTTTTCTCCTGTCCGCCGATATACGGTAAATAACGATCTGTTATATTCGTGATGTACCTTAGTATTCTCCGCTGCAAGTCATTTGATGTAATCAATGTTTCAGAGCGGACACGAGTCCGGCAATGTTAAACGCGGCTTTCCTTGCAAGAAGCGCCGTGTTTTTCAGAGAATCCGCAGGAAGCATCGGGCGGTCGCAAAGCGCAAATACCGCGTCGATTCCGACGTCGTAGAGTGCGGGCGAAGGATCGGAAATTCCGCAAAGGCAGATAACCGGTGCGTTCGAATTCATTTTCGTGCGGCGTGCAACGCAGGCGGGAAGCTTTCCGTCCGCGGTCTGAGCGTCGCATTTGCCCTCGCCTGTTATTACGGCATCGGCGTCTTTCACAAGCGTATCGAATCCGTAAAGTTCGAGTATATATTCCGCACCTGGGCGGAGCACACCGCCGCACAGAGAGAGCCCGAATCCAAGCCCTCCGGCGGCTCCCGCTCCGGCAGCTTCGGAAAGATCGCTGCCGATAGAGCGTGCGCATGCCTTTGAAAAAGACGTGATATTATGTTCAAGGATTTCGATATCTTTGACCGAAGCACCCTTTTGCTTTGAGTACTTCACTGAGCATCCGCTGTCCCCCGTCAGAGGAATGTCCACATCGTATATAAGCGATATCTCGGCTTTCCCGAGCGACGGCATAAGTTCGTCGGTATCTACATAGGCTATCCGATCAAGCACAGACGGTCCGAGACGCGCATCAACGGGGTGACGATCTTTATCGTAATATTTTATACCGAGCGCCTGTGCAGCGCCCGCACCGCCGTCGTTTGTGCCGCTTCCGCCGAGTCCTACGATGATCTTATTGCATCCGTGGTCAAGCGCACGGCGGATCTGAAGTCCGGTTCCGTATGTCGAAGCGCTGAATATTCCGCCTTTGGAAAATGACGGGTATGATTTGACTGTGGCGAGCGAGCTTGCCGCAGCCGTATCAATAACGG
>URSW01000159.1 GCA_900550625.1 uncultured Eubacteriales bacterium | reverse complement strand
CCCGAGCCGAAGAACATCATAGCCATTCCGGCAAGTCCTATGAGGAAGAACAGCCCCACCGTTACGGTAAATATGCGTTTTATCTGCCTCAGCTTTCCCTTCGCTCTCGATTCGGCGATCATTATCGAGACGGCGACGGGAAGTCCCGCGGTCGAGATCATATAAAAGAACGTATATATGGCGTAGGCTGAGTTGTAATATCCCATGACCTCGTCGCCGAAGGTATTCGCCATCGGAATCTTGAAAAGAAGTCCGATGATCTTGACGATGAGATTCGCCGCGGTCAGAATAACAACGCCGGAGAAGAAAAGGCTGGTGTTGCTTTTCACGGTGCCGTGCTTTGCCTGATATTTTTTCAAGAGTTCGTTCCTCCGTAAAAGACGTCGGCAGCTTTTCTGACGTCGTATTTAAGCTTTTCGGCATCTATCGTGGTATATTCACCGTTTTCGTACAGTATCTTTCCGTCAACGACCGTCATGCAGACATCGGCGGAGGAAAGCGTATATGCAAAGAGGTCTGCGATATCGCGCTCAAAGCAGCTATGTAAGGAATCGAGGTCAAACACCGCAAAATCCGCGCGATATCCTTCCTTTATCTTTCCGCAGTTCTCTCGCTGCTGAGATATCGCTCCGTTCTCCGATATCAGAGGAAGAAGCGAGGGAGCGCATACGCTGTCCGCTTTTTTCGATATTCCCTTATGGAGGAGTGCGGCAAGCGAATACTCGTCGAATACCGAAAGGCGGTTATTAGATGCCGCACCGTCGGTGCCGAGTGCGACATTTACACCGCCGTTCATCAGCTTTTCAAGAGGTGCGACGCCCGAGCCGAGCTTCAGATTGCTTCTCGGGCAATGAACAACGCTCGTGCCGCTTTCGGCAAGAAGAGCGATATCGTCGTCGCTCACCCAAACTCCGTGAGCGCAGCTTGTCTTTTTCCCGAGCACGCCCCGTGCGGCAAAGAATGCCGCAGGTGTCACGGAATATTTTTCAATGCACCGGAGATGCTCGCCCTCCGTTTCGGAAAGGTGTATCTGCATTCCCGCATCATATTTATGCGCAAGGTCGGCGAGATATTCGCACATCCGCGGAGTGTTCGTATATTCGGCGTGGAGCGAAAAATCGACCTTTATCCTGCCGTCGCCCTCACCGTTCCACTCGCGGTAAAGCTCCAGCGCTTCCGCAACGCGGTAATCGGCTGCGGGATCGGCGTCTTCGTCAAACGAAACAA
Source organism: uncultured Eubacteriales bacterium (assembly GCA_900550625.1). GTDB lineage: Bacteria > Bacillota > Clostridia > Oscillospirales > CAG-272 > UMGS1312. The sequence continues at coordinate 2,938 of URSW01000159.1, read as the reverse complement.
CAGAACGGGCTATATTCAGCTTTATGCCCGAATCAAGCGCCGCGCGCGCGGTATCGGTACACAAAAAATACATATCCGAAAAAGCAACCGTGCCGCACGCGATCATCTCGGCGATCGCTTCCGTTGTGAAAAGTCTCACAAGCTCCGGCGTAAGCCGGTCCTCGGCGGGAAGTATCGCTTCGTCAAGCCAGTGTTTCAAAGGAAGATCGCCGCCGAGACCGCGAAACAGCGTCATTGCGCTGTGGCAGTGAGCATTATAGAATCCCGGCATCACGAGATAATTCCCGCTTATTACGCGATCAAATTCACCTTCGGGCCGCGCCTCTCCGACATATTCAACGGTATTTCCGATGACGGCAATATTCACATGTTTTGCATGATTCTCATGGTTCTCATCAGTCACAAGAACATCGGAAAAAAGAAGTCTCATCAGATTAAAATCCTTTCGTTTTCACTCTCCGCCGTCCGTCAGACGACGTCACCGTCGCTCCGTTTTCCTATGAATTCACGCAGAATGGAACTGTCGGGAACCGCGTTAGGATCGGCAAACACCGACGCCAGCGACGACAGCTTATTTACAAGGTGTGCGGCGATCTGATAATTCGCACTTTCGTTCGCTACCTCGGCAAGAACCGGAATCAAAGCCTTCCCGATGATCGGAGTTTCATACTCGAGATATGAGCTTATTTTGAAATCGCAGCCGTCCCAATACGGGAAGATATTCTCATCCTCGTTTTTTCGGACGTTTTTCCAGAGACCGAGCGTAAAATCAGCGTCGGAGCCGCGAAAAAGGAAATCTCTGAGAAGCCGTCTGAGCAGTCTCAGCTCGTTGCGGTCGAAAAACACGCCGTTTATTTCCGCATCATCATTCACGCAGATGAACGCCTTTTTCGTATTTTCTCCGCCGAAAAGCTCGACGATCTGCGGATACAGTGCCTGTATACCCTCAAATATGAATATATCATCCGCGCCCGGACGAATTTCACGGTATGACGTTCTCGAGCCGGCTACAAAATCGTAAACGGGCATCATTGCGTTTTTCCCGCCGAGAAGTCTGTCCGTGCATTCTCTGAGATATTCGGTATCTATCGCGCCGATGCTTTCGTAGTCCGGATTCGGTTCTTCGATTATATGGTCGCGGTAGAAATCGTCGATCGAAAACGCTTCGGCATGCTTTCCCATGCGCTCAAGCTCTCGGCAAAGGAGATGCGAAGCGGTCGTCTTGCCGGAGCAGCTCGGTCCGGCAAGAGAAAGAATACGGGTATTGTCCCCGACAAGCGCCTCAGCGACATCGCAAATCTGCTCATGAAAGCGCGCTTCTGCTTCATTCACTGAATTTTCAAGATCGGTTTTGCTTTTGAAATTTATTACTTTTTCTTTCATTTTGCATTCCGCCTTTCATGAAGGGATCATTCTTTGCCGAAAAACTCATCCGCCGCGTATGAAAACGCTTTCCTCCGTTCTCCGAGCTTTTCCGGCGAATGTTCCCTTAGATATTCATACGGATATTTTGGCTCAAATATTCTCTTTATATCGGAAAGCCTTCCGTCGGGCGAATATCTGACGAATTTTGTGACGGACGATGCGCCCGCCGCGAATATCGTATGTACCTCTTCCATCATGAATATATTATACATACATTCGCTGCCCGGAAGTGAAAAACCGACGTTTTCGAGATTGCCGACCGTGTTTTTCTGCCTGTACATATAGTACGGGAGATATCCCGCGTCGGCGATCGCCGAATGCATTCCCGAAAGAGATATTTTCGCCTGTTCTCCGACGCTGTCGTAGGTATTCTTACTTCTTAGCTCGGCGGATTTTTTCACTGAAAAGGAATGGACCGTGATATTCCTCGGTGCAAGGTCCGTTATACGCCGTGTGCCGCAAAGTGCGCTCGCGGGAGTTTCTCCCGGAAGCGCGGCTATCAGATCAACGTTTATATCCGGGATCCCGGACATTTTTGCAATCTCATATGCACGGTAGAAATCGTCCGCGCTGTGGCTGCGCCCGATCGAGCGGAGAACATCGTCATTGAGCGTCTGTGTATTCACACTTATTCTCGTTACCTCGTGATCCTTAAGGACGGCAAGCTTTTCCCGCGTTATGGTATCCGGACGTCCGGCCTCGACCGTGAATTCCGGAAAAGCATTTCCGCCGAATGAGGTTGAGAGTGCCGTGAGAAGGCGGTCAAGCTGAAATTCGTCGAGCGTGGTCGGCGTTCCGCCGCCGATATAAACCGATGCGACCTCAAATCCGAGGCGTTCCACCTCGGAGGCGATAAACTCTATATCCGCGCAAAGCGAATCGAGGTAATCCGGGATCAGCGAAAGAAGATGGGGCGAGGTAAACGACACAAAAGAGCAGTATGCGCAGCGCGACGGACAAAACGGGATCGCTATATATATGCTGCACGCTTTGCGTGACTTTTCGGGTGAAGGAATCAAACGCTTTTCGGCAAGCGATACTTCGGTGCACAGCGACGCTTTTTCCGCCGATACATCGTATACGCTGTGCAGTATCTCTTCTGTGCGTTCGCGGTTTCCGACAAAAGAAAATATCTCCGATGCGACCTTTGCCGGGCGGACTCCCGTAAGCATTCCCCAAGGAGATGTGTTTTTGCAGAAGCGCTGTGCGCACTCGAGAAAGGCTTTACCTGCAGCGATCTTTCTGAGCCTGTCGTCGGATACCGGGTAGTCGTTCAGCGGTCGGTGAAGGTAATGCGCCGTTTCGGTTGTGCAGCAGTTTCCGAGCACGACGCTGGAAAATGCGCCCTCCGGTCTCATTTCGACAGACACGGTGCATGTGAGTTCCTCGTTTTCCGCATCGGATACGGGAAAATGCTCGCCCGGGAAAAAGATGAGACACAGTGTCTGAACATAGTATGCGCTTATCTCTCCGTATACCTTAAGATTCATTTTGCAAGCGTCTCCGAGTCAAG
>URSW01000158.1 GCA_900550625.1 uncultured Eubacteriales bacterium | reverse complement strand
ATCGAGGATTCCCGCGGTGCGCGCCCTGCCGATTATGCTTTCCGACAGCACGGTGTCTACAAGCTGCGGGAACAGCGTCATTATATCCATTCTCATTCTGAAGAGCCCTTTCTTCGGCGGCGGATCAGTCCGTCATTCCCTCGATAAGCTTTACGAAAATCGCGTGATCCTCCTCGGGAGAAATCCGCTTTACGAATTCGCCGACGCAGGGGATCATGAATTCTCCGCCGGACGGCTTCTTTACGACGTAAATATCACGTCCGGCGGGTGAGATCACATCGGAAAGAGTTCCGTAGACTTCGCCGCTTTCCGCGTCCTTCACGCTCAGCCCGATAAGATCGGAGATGAAGAAATCTCCGTCGTGCCTCGGGATGTCGTCGCGGTCGGCGTAGAGCACGAGATCGCGCATCGCTATGGCGCCGTCGAGGGAATCCACACCGTCAAACGACGCGACCACCATTGATTTGTGAACGAATGCGGACTTTACGCAAAGTTCTTCGAGCACACCGCCGCGGCGGTAGTACATGCGCTTGAGAGACGCAAGAACCTCCGGAGAATCACACATTGACGAAAGCCGTACCGCGCCGTGAACTCCGTGGGTTCCGACGATTTTCGCACATTCAAGATATTTTTCCATTTGCGAATCAGCCTCCGCGGAGCGGAAGCGTCCTTTCTTTTTTTGATCGCGGCGCACCGAAAAGTCGGCGTTGAAGCCGTATGCCGCTTCGCGGTCGGCTGCTGTCCGACTTTCTCATCGGCGTATGCCGCCGTCTGCACGAAGCCGACGGAAGTGCCGCGCCGATAAAGCGGGAGCGAATACAGAAAAAAACGCATACGGTGAAGAAACCGCACATAGTAAAGAAGCCGAACAGGTGTAAACTCCTGTTCGGCTTTTCGGTTACTGGTGAACAGGCGATCAGCCTTCGATTACGCGTACAGTCTTGATTACGGGGGGATTGACGGGAGTTGTATTTTTGCCGTCGGTTGCACTGTAGCTGCACTCGACAGCCGCTACCGCGTCGATCACATCCATTCCGTCGGTTACCTTGCCGAATGCGGCGTACTGACCGTCAAGGAACGGGGAGTCCGCGTGCATGATGAAGAACTGCGAGCTTGCGGAATCGTAGCTCTGGCTGCGTGCCATCGAGATAACACCGCGCTTGTGAGAAAGGGTGTTGTCAACTCCGTTTGCGCTGAATTCACCCTTGATCGTCTCGCTCGAGCCGCCGGTGCCGTTGCCCTTCGGGTCGCCGCCCTGAATCATGAATCCGGGGTAAATGCGGTGGAAGGTGAGACCGTCGTAAAAGCCTTCGCCTGCAAGCTTTACAAAGTTTGCGACGGTTATCGGAGCAATATCGGGATAAAGCTCAAGCTTTACGGTTCCGAAATCCTGTATTTCCATTTCTACCATTACGGTTTTGCCCATATCTCCCGTAGCTTCATCATCTTTCTTTTTGTCGGAGCATGCAGCACATCCGATACATATAAGCGAAATGCAGAGAATTGCGGACAGAAGTTTTTTCATCGGGAGAATCCTTTCAGATAAAAATAATTTCAATCTATATTCTATCAAAAATTGTGTTCCGTGTCAATGTTTTTTTCCCATTTGCGATTATTGACGGCGGAGTTTACATATAATTATATGAAAAACATCGGGCGGGGCTCGTGAAGTGCCCGACGAAGCGCGGGCGGCGCTTTGGCGAACGGTCGGAGATCGGATTTTTCACCCGCAGACTTTGGCACATAATAATCCCCGGCGGCATTTTTCGGATACTGCGCCCGGCATGATCCCGGACAGACGGAGGCGGACATGGATAATGAAAATCTCAGACGGACTGTGTATTCCATGGCGGCTGCTGCGCTCGGCGCGCTTGCCGCTTATCTTGCGCTGCGGTATCTTCTGCCGCCGGCGCTGCCTTTTCTGCTTGCGTATCTTATTTCAAAGGCGTTTGCACCGATACGCCGCGCAATGTCACGGTTTTCTCCGAAGCTTGACAAAACGCTTACGTTCCTTATCCTTTGCGTTTTCACCTGCCTTGCCGGATGGGGGATATATGCGCTTTTTTCGGCTCTTGTCAAGCAGATATGCTCACTTTTCGCATACCTTTCGTCAACCCTCGGAAACGAGGATAACCCGCTGCGCACAACGATAGAATTTTTCGTGAATCTCAGAGAGCGTTTTCCGCGCATGGGATTTGATGAGGCGGAGGCGGAAAGGGTCTATTCCGTGGTAAGCGAGATCGTGAAAAACGCAACGGTAAAGGCAAGCTCGCTTGTCACCGATATCGCCGCATCGGCGGCTGCCGCGCTCCCGTCTGCGGTCGTGGCGTTTTTCGTTTCGCTCACGGCGGTTTTTTATTTCACGCTTGACCGCGGGGATTTTCTCAGATCGCTCAGAGAGATCATTCCGGAGAGGATGTGCGGAAGGCTGGTTTTGTGGAAGGACCGCATAACGGATGCGCTCCGGAAATATTTCAAGACATACCTCGTCATGATGCTTTTCGTCTTTGCACAGCTTTACCTCGGATTTACCGTGATCGGAATAAAGTATTCGCTGATACTTGCGCTTGTCGTTGCGTTTATTGACCTTTTGCCGGTGCTCGGCGTCGGTACGGTGCTGATCCCGTGGGGGCTGATCGCACTTATCTCAGGAGACGTGCGCACGGGCGTAGGACTTCTCATACTTTTCGGGATCATGTCGGTTATCCGACAGTTTTCCGAGCCTCATATTATCGGCACGGCTCTCGGGATACATCCGCTTCTTGCTCTGATCGCGGTGTATTGCGGAATGGAGCTTTTCGGACTGTGCGGTCTGATATTCGCTCCGGTCGTGCTTTATCTTATGAGAAGCTTTTCACCCTCTGCAGAAAAAAAGGACGATGGCAAAGCAGAGGATGAAGGATAAACAAAAAACGGGGCTGCCGTCTTGCGGCAGCCCCGATATCGATTAATCCTTTGCCGGAACGATCATTCCGTAATTTCCGTCGCGTCTGCGGTAAACCACGCAGGTTTCCTCGGTTTCGCTGTCCGTGAATACGAAGAACGAATGTCCGAGAAGGTTCATTTGAAGAATAGCTTCCTCCGGAGACATCGGCTTGAGACTGAATGACTTCGTGCGGATGGTGAAATCGCCTTCCTCCTCTATAGGCTCGCCTCCGTCCGAAGGAGCGGGTATATTGAGCGTGGCATCCTTGAGACGGCGCTCAATGCGTGTTTTGTTCTTTCTTATCTGACGTTCGATGTTTTCGACACATTCGTCGAGCGCGCATATAAACGTCGAATCCTTTTCTTCGCTGCGGAACAGAGTTCCCTTGTATGAGATCGTGATTTCAAGGCATTCGTTTTCGCGTATGCGGCTGAAGGTGACGAACGCATCTGCACCGTCGGGAAAGAATTTATCGAATTTTGCAAGCTTCTTTTCGACGCGCGCTTTGAGGTCGGTGTCAACATTCATTTGTCGTCCGATGATCGAGATGTTCATAATCATACCGCCTTTTTCAGATTCACTCGGATCATTGACTCGGGGTCAACGACCTTCGTCTACGATATTATTATAACACACAAATTGTGATATGTATATAGAAAACGCAAAAAAATATCCGCACGATACGGTGATTTTACAATTTATTCAAAGCATGCCGAAAGAAATATGAACAAATTCGACTGAAATGACCTTCGCCGACCGCCGTGGTCTTCACAAAGCGGATAGAAAGGAAAAAGCCGCCTGAAGGCGGCTGATGTTTTAAAGCGGTCAGTCCATATAACCCTGACGGTAGAGAAGCTCTGCAATGAGAACTGCTCCGCCGGCGGCGCCGCGAAGGGTGTTGTGCGACATGCCGACAAATTTGTAGTCGAAGAGCGAATCCTCGCGCAGACGTCCGCAGGTGACGCCCATTCCGCCGTAGATATCGCGGTCGAGCTTGATCTGGGGACGCGCATTGTCATCAAAATAAGTGATGAACTGCTCGGGAGCTGACGGAAGTCCGAGAAGCTGAGGCAGTCCCTTGAAGGAACGCCAATCCTCAAGAATGGCTTCCTTGGGAGGCTTGTTCTCGAAATTCACGAAAACGGCTGCGGTGTGTCCGTCGGTCACGGGAACGCGAATGCACTGCGTGGTGACGACCGGAGCTGTCGCGGGGACGATAACTCCGCCCTGGACTTTACCCCATATGCGAAGCGGCTCCCGC
>URSW01000157.1 GCA_900550625.1 uncultured Eubacteriales bacterium | reverse complement strand
GGAGCGGCAGAGGTGTCCGCCGCCGCAAAGGAGAGCATCTCCTCGGCGAAGGACGAGTATCTCGAAAGAAAGAAGAATGCCGCCGAGGAAAGAAAGTACCGAAAGCACGTTGAGAAAGTGCGTGCGGAGATCGCCGCGCTCGAAAAGGAGCTTGTCGAGATCTCGGACGAGCTTTTCGGCGAAGCGGCATACGACTATATGCGCGCCGCCGAGCTTGAGGACAGGCGCATAACCGCGGAGGATCGCCTCATGCAGCTTTACGAGGAAGAGGAGACCTTCGACATCTGAGCGCGGGAACGACGCGAGGTTGAAAGGCGCGCATGAATACGGACACACAAGAAGGAGGATCTGACGATCCTCCTTCTTTCTCGCATGGGCGATTTTCGTTTTTTCGATTGCGCGGTCGGGGCGACGTCGGGTCGGATCAGCAGATCGCAACCTCGTGCATGAAGCGGTCAACGAGATCAAGCTGGCTCAGCTTGTTCTCGCGGAGCCACGACTCGCGGTAGGGCTTGAGCCACGCTTCGACATCGTACAGAAGAGTGACGCGGTCGGTGTAGCCTTCAACGCCCTTGATCTTCAGGCAGACGCGGTTCATAAGCTGTATCGCGCGGCATGAGAGAATGAGATCGGATATTCTTTCGTCATCCTCGCCGATACCGCGAAGTGCGGCAATTACCCCGTCAAGCTCCGCAATATGCGCGATCGCGGCATCGGTATCGCAGGCAAGCTCCGTGGTCTTGCCCTCGACGGTGTTCGCGCTGTACCAATACATGAACTCCATCCAATCGCAGCTTCTCTCGCAGCGGCCCATCGTGCGTATGAGAGAGATCACGTTTATGTCGTCGGAATCGTAGAGCAGCGAGCTTGCCGCCTCCTCGAATTCCTCCGTGAGGACGGCGGAGCATCTCCACCCCTTCTGCGCGCCGATCACCATTCCGTAGAGCGAGCAGTTGAACGGGCAGATGTTGCCGAAATCTCCCCAATTTGTATTGAGGATGCCGAGCGCGCCGTACTTCGCGCCGTAATCCGCAAGGCGGGTTATATTTCCCTCTGAGCGGTCGATCTCCTCGACGAAGCGGTTCCAGCTCGACGTGCCGGGGCACACGATCTGATTGAGCCCCGCGTCGGCGAACGCCTTGACCTTGCCCTCGTCGGGATCCGAAACGTACGTCCAGTTGAGCATGACCGTATCCTTGGGGATATAGTGGAGCTTATCGGGATGGCTGAGCGCGATATCGCCCCACATCATGACGGTCTTGCCGCGGCTCTTCACATGCTCGATTATCTTCATGAGGAATTTGAAGTATTCCTCACCGGCATCCTTGCCCGCGTTGCGTCCGCGGCAGAGGTCAAACGTCTCGTCGCAGCAGATATTGAATCTGTCCGAACGGAAAAGCGGGATAAACTGATCTATCAGGCTCGAGATAAGCTTGATGCTCTCCTCGTTCGATACGTCGATCGTGTGGTGCGCCATCTTTTCAAGCCAATACATCTTCTCCGGCTTCCAATCCTCCATTTCGCAGAGATGCTTGTACTTATCGCTCTGAAGGAGGTTGTAGAGGTGTCCGAACGTGGCAAGCGACGGAACGAGCTCGATGAAATTGTCGTAGCAGTAATCGTCGAGCGCGGTGATCTCCTCGGCGGTGAGCACGTTCTCCGGGGTCATGATCCCGTCGTACTCGACGAATTCGAAAGCGTCCTCGACGTAAAGCTGAAGAGAATTGATCTTATAATACGCGAGCAGATCGGCGATATGGCATAGCTGCTTCAGCGTGGGGACGCGCCCTCTCGTCACGTCGTGATAGAATCCGCGCTCCGCAAATTCCGGCTTATCCTCGATCCTGCAATGGGGAAGCGAATCGCCGTACTCGTGAATTATCTGACGAAGAGTCTGCACGCCGTAATATGCGCCCGACGATCCTCACACCGCCGTCGTCAATATCGAGCGTGTAGCCCTCTCCCGCTTCTCCGTGGGAAATGCGCACGCGCGCGCAGCCTTTGCCCGTGCATTCGGCGGAGCAGGCACGCAGCTTCACCGGAGCGGAGCAAAGCTCCTCGATCTCACGCTTCAGGGTAACGGCGATCTTGGTTATTCTGCGGTCGCTTCCGTTTTCAACGGCGACAGCGGCGATTTTCCCGAGATCGATAGATCCGCCCGTCAGCTCCGCTTTGTTCGGTGTGGGGATTATTTTCATGATAATACCGTCCTTTTTCAAACTTGACCCCCGCCGATATCCGCACGGCGGGCATATGCTTTAATCTATTATAGCCGTTTGCGGACGCGATTTCAATATATCGGCGAAAAAAGCCCGCACAATTTCGCCGCATGACGATCGGATTTTCTTTCTCCGGCATATTCGCTGCCCCGTGCCGCCGTAGGCGGCTCGCAGTGCGGGGCGGAAGCGTACAAACCGAAGCGTGCCGCAAAAGTGCACGACTCATAAATCGCCGGACACTGCGTGTACGCCGAACGTATGCGGAACATATATCCTCCGAAAAAGCTGCCGAAGGGCGGTTTTTCGCACCTCGCGTGCTGTTTTGCCCCTCCCTCTCGGTGTTTTTCAACAAATTTATAAAAACCCCTTTATTTTTTAAAAACCTCATGATATAATCTAAAGGTTAGAAAAGGCAGAAATATAAAAACGAAACGGAGAGATATTTTTGGTAAGAACAGATTTGCGCAACATTGCGATAATCGCACACGTCGATCACGGTAAGACCACGCTTGTGGACGAAATGCTGAAGCAGTGCGGCGAATACCACGAAAATCAGCAGGTCACGGAGCGCGTCATGGACTCCGGCGATCTCGAACGCGAGCGCGGAATCACGATACTTGCGAAAAACACGTCGGTCATCCGCGGCGATGTGAGAATAAACATAGTAGATACCCCCGGGCACGCAGACTTCGGCGGAGAGGTCGAGCGCATACTCAAGATGGTAAACGGCGTTCTCCTGCTCGTCGATGCGGCGGAGGGTCCCATGCCTCAGACGAGATTCGTTCTCGGCAAGGCGATGGAGCTCGGTCACAAGATAATCGTCGTCATCAACAAGATCGACCGTCCCGACGCGCGCCTCGAAGAGGTCGAGGAGGAGGTTCTCGAGCTTCTTCTCGAGCTTGACGCGACGGACGAGCAGCTCGATTCACCGATGATCTTCTGCTCAGGACGCGCGGGCACCGCATCCCTCTCGCCTTACGAAAAGGGAGTCAATCTCGATCCTCTGTTCAACACGATCATCGACTACATCCCCGCTCCCGAAGGCGATTCCGATGCTCCGCTCCAGCTTCTCGTTTCCTCGATCGACTACAACGATTACGTCGGACGTATCGGAATCGGACGCATCGAGCGCGGCACGGCGAAGATCGGCGATGAGGCGGTCGTCGTAAACTATCACGATCCGGATGCGACCCCGAAGAAAATGAAGCTTGTTTCGATGTTCGAGTTTGACGGACTTGACAGAGTTCCCGCGCAGAGCGCGACGGTGGGCGACATCGTCTGTTTCTCGGGCGCGGAGGATATCACGATCGGTGACACGATCGCGTCGCCGCTCGATCCCACGCCGCTTGAGTTCGTCAAGGTGAGCGAGCCTACGATGGAGATGACCTTCTCCGTAAACGACAGCCCGTTCGCCGGACGCGAGGGCAAATTCGTGACCTCTCGCCAGCTCCGCGAGCGTCTCTACAAGGAGACTCTGCGCGACGTTTCGCTCCGCGTGGCGGACGGCGAAACGACCGACTCCTTCAAGGTCGCGGGACGCGGCGAAATGCACCTCTCGATCCTCATCGAGACGATGCGCCGCGAGGGATACGAGCTCACCTGCTCGACGCCCCACGTCCTCTACAAGGAGATCGACGGAAAGAAGTGCGAGCCGATGGAGAGAGTCTACATTGACGTTCCCGAAGGCTCGGTCGGCGCGGTCATAGAAAAGCTCGGCTCACGCAAGGGTGAGCTTGTGCAGATGACACCGTCCGGCAGCCGCATGAAGATCGAGTACCTGATCCCGGCGCGCGGACTTCTCGGATACCGCTCGGAATTCCTCACCGACACGCGCGGCGAGGGAATAATCAACTCCCTCTTCGACGGATATCAGCCCTACAAGGGTGAGATCACCATGCGCTACACCGGCTCGCTCACCGCATCCGAGGCGGGCGAGGCGACCTCCTACGGACTTTACAACGCGCAGGACCGCGG
>URSW01000156.1 GCA_900550625.1 uncultured Eubacteriales bacterium | reverse complement strand
TCCGCAAGCGACTGCGACGAAAGTCTCGAGAACACCACCTTCTCGCCTTCGCGCGCGGCGCTCTCATTTTTCTTCTTTTTTTTTCTTCTGAGCTCTTCGTATACCTTTTTATCGTGCGCGTCCGGCGACATATCCGCTTTCGGGGAGATCACGACGAACGAGCGGGGCAGATCGTCTCCGGCAAGGGATGTTATCCCCGCCGCGTCCGCGCCCTTCAGAAATTCGCCCGTATCCTCCGTTGTGATCTCGCCGTCGAGGTCGAATATCCCGACGATGTCGCAAAGACGCACGATCCTGTCCGATCCGATATGAACGTACATATTACTTGTTCATCTTCACCGGCATGATGAAGAAGATGAATTTCTTTCTGTCTCCGTCTCCGTTCTCCTCGGGAAGCTCGACTCCCTCGGGGATCGGGGAATCGGGATCCTCGGCAACGAATCCGGAGCCGCGCGCGTCCTCTATCCTTGCTCCGACGACGGGAGAATTCATTCTCATTCTTACGGTGTACACGTCTTCGGGAAGTGCGCGGAATGCGTCAAGCATATTGCGGCAGTTGAACGCGATCGCAAGATCGGCGCCGTTTTTGGCGATCGGAATTTCCTCATACACGCTTCCGCTCGTGGATACCGACGATATCTTGAGAAGATCGCCTTCGAAATCCATGCGGACAAACGTGCGGTAGTTTCCGCCGAGCTTATCTTCGGTGATGAGCATTGCACGTTCGAGCGCCGCCTTGAAGGCTTCCTTATTCACGAATACTTCCGTGGTATGCTCCGTCGGGATTATTCTCTTATAATTGATATAGTCCGTATCGATAAGGCGCGCGAAATAGTTGAAGCTGCCGAGCTTGAATATGACGTGCTTCGTTGCAAGGGAGATTCTCACCTCGTCCTCGCTGTCCTTCACGATCTTCGAAAATTCGATCAGTATCTTCGACGGGACGATGAACGATGCCTCCGGATAATCGTCGGGCGCATCCGATTCGCAGAGTGCCATGCGGCTTCCGTCGCACGCGACGACCGTCATTTTGCCTTCGCTTATATTGAAGTAAACGCCGTTGCACGCGGGGCGCGGATCGTTCTGAGTAGCGGCGAACACCGTTCTCGTGATGATCGCGCGCAATTCGTACTGAGGCATGACGTAGTTGCGGTCTCCGTTCAGGTTCGGGAGATACGGGAATTCCTCGCCGGGGAGGGCGGATATTTCAAAGCTTCCGCTTCCGGAGGAGATCGTCGCTTTCAGATTCTCTCCGACAGAGATCATAAGCTCGCCCGCGGGGAACGATCTGACGATCTGGAGTATCTTCTGGGTATTCAGTATGAACTTGCCCTCGGAAAGAATTTTCGCGTCGATCGTGGTGCGCATACCCTTTTCGAGATCGTATGCGCTCAGGCTGCATGTGCCGTTCTCTTCGCCGGGGCACTCGAAGAGTATTCCGTCAACATTTGCGGATGTATTTCTTCCCGGAACAACTCCGGATGCGGGGATAAGGGCGCTGAGAAGCTCGTCTCTGTCAAATATAACTTTCATTTTGAAACCTTCCTTTCGTCGGGAAACTTTTCATCTGCGCTTTCGCGCCGTTTTTCCGATAGATTATTTTCGTCACATGATTTCGGAGCGATTCCGTTTTTTTTCGGAAAACTCCCCTTATATATGTATGTATATATATAATAATAATATGCAGTAGCCGTAGTAGAGGCTGTCTAAACTGTAGAAATCTCCGCGAAGCGATGTATTGCGGGCATCTCCGGGGATTTTTTCCTGTGCGTAAGGAGTTTCTTTCGTGTCTTTTCCTGTAGATGAAAAATCCGCTTTTCCGTCGATTCCGGCGGTTTTTCGTTTTTTTCCGAAAAACGCTGTTTTTTCTACAGCCGGTGAACAGGGAAAAAAAGTATTTATTCCTGTTCATTTCTCCGCCGATATGAGGAAAAAGGAGTTTTTTCTACATAAAGCGGTGCGTGATTTTCCTACACGGAATGTCCCGCCGTATATGGGGCTGCGTGGCTTTGAACATGGTTTTTCATCAGTTTTTCTATAGGTCGGAACAAGTTTTGAACAGAGGAATGAACAGTCTGTAGAAAACACCGCTTCGCCCTGTAGAAACCGGATCAGGCGTGAGATTCCCTCATCATTTCCTCGACCTCGGCGGAGTACACCGGGTCGGCGTTCATCATCTCGCGCACCGTATTGCAGTTCGAGATTACCGTGGAATGCTTCTTTCCGAAGTATTCGCCGATCGCGGGGAACGAGAGGTCCGTCATCTGCTTGATTATGTACATCGAAGCGTTTCTCGCAAGTCTTATGTACTTGTCCCGCTTCTCGCCGAGGATATCCTCGGGGGTGACGTTGTAGTACTTCGCGCAGACGCGGACGACGCGCTTTACGGTATCGCCGACCGGCTCGTTCTCCCTGAGATATTCGGGGACGCTGCGGCGCACCGTCTCGATCGTCAGCGGATCTCTCGAAAGAAACGCGATGCCGGAGAGCTTCTTTATTACTCCCTCGATCTGTCTGATGTTCGAATCGAGCTTTTCCGCGAGGAATTTCTCGATCTCGTCCGAAAGCTCAAGTCCGACGATCTTCGCCTTATTTTTGAGGATCGCAAGACGCAGCTCGTAATCCGGGAGCGATATGTCCGCGAGAACTCCGCCCTCGAAGCGGCTCCGTATTCTGTCCTCAAGTCCGGGGAGATCCTTCGGCGGACGGTCGGAGGTGAGTATGATCTGCTTATGCTCCTCGTAGAGGGTATTGAACGTGTGGAAAAGCTCCTCCTGCGAAGAATTCTTGCCCGCGATGAACTGAACGTCGTCGATCAGCAGCGCATCCACCTTGCGGTATTTGTTTCTGAACTGCTCCTGCTGCTTTTTGTTTATAGCCTCGACAAGCTTATTCGTGAAATCCTCGCCCTTTATATAGGTGATGTTTGCGTTCGGATTGTCAAGCAGGATATTGTTCGTTATCGCGTACATGAGGTGGGTCTTTCCGACTCCCGGAGGTCCGTAGATGAAGAGGGGGTTGTACTTCTTTGCGGGATGCTTCGAGACGTATTTCGCCATCGAATGTGCGAACATATTCGATTCGCCGACGACGAAGTTGTCGAAGGTATAGTCGGGATTGTAATTTAAGCGGCGGTCGCCGTTTGCCGACTGCTCCTTTTTTTCCTCCGCGCTATTCCGATCGCCGACCGTGCGGGGTGCGTCCTCTTCTTCCTCCTCGTCCTCGTCTTCATCATCGTCCGCTTCGGGCATTTTTCCCTCCATCGCGTTGAACGGGCGGATATACGTTCCGCCTCTCGGCGCGGGCACGAGGGTCTCGTCTACCGACATCTGAACGAAGAGGCGGTATCCGACGATCTCGGAAAGGTAATCAGCGAGCACGTCGGCGTATCTCTCCTGTATCTTCTTGCTGATGAATTCGTTCTCCACCGCCAGGATCGCCGTGGAATCGGATATCGATTCGATTTTCAGATGCGCAAACCAAAGATTAAGCGCGGGCTTCGGGATCGCATCCGCCGCGCGGATCGCGTCGATCAGAAGTCCTTTTATAAAGTCAAGCTCTGACGTGGATTGATCGTTCATTTGAATTCTCCGGGATAATTTATTTTATAAAACTATACATATATTATTATAGCACATAACAAAAATAATTTCAAGTCATACGGGATTTCTTTATTCTGACTTCTGTTGACAAATGAAAAATGCGCGTTTCGCACTTCGGCGGAAAGCGTGCGTCCGCCGTGCATGAAAAATTTGTACTTGATTTTTTCGGGAAAGCGGTGTATAATTTAGTTAACAGTGTTAACTATCGAGGTGAAGGAACGTGGATTTCACATCGCTTGCGAAGGAGCTTATGATTCTTCGGACGAAGATCGATCATCTGCCGGAGTGGGAGCTTCTTTCGGATCTCTCCGGAGGGGAATATTTCGCGCTGGGGATTTTATCGGATGCGACCGAGGCGCTTTGTCCGTCGGGTCTGAGCCGTGCGATGGGGGTGAGCCATGCGAGGGTATCGGCTCTGCTCGGGAGCATGGAGAAAAAGGCTTTGATAGAGAGAAGGAGCGATCCGGGCGACGAGCGGCGCGTGATCGTTGTGCTGACGGAAAAGGGGATCGAGAGGATAAGGAAAAAACGCGAGGAGACCGCCGCGCGTATCGCGCATATACTTGAACGTATAGGAAGTGACGGCGCCGAAGAGTACGTCGCCCTCCAAAAGCTGATAATCTCCGCCTCGGAGGACGGGGGTGAGGGGTAGGATGACCGGGGGAACCCCTTTTGACAAAGGGGATTCCCCCGGACCCCCTCCCTAAAA
>URSW01000155.1 GCA_900550625.1 uncultured Eubacteriales bacterium | reverse complement strand
TCTCCTGCAACATTGCATCCGGAATTATACTCTGCACAGCTTTCCGATTCATTGACCGTTTCTTCTACGATAAACCAACCATAACCGCCATCCTTTCTCGGAGGATACGGACCGTTTTCCAGATTTAAGCGTTTGTTTTTTACGTCCCTAATTTTTCGTCTGAGCAGATATGGAACGATGATGTAACCAAGTCTACTTATGCCGAAATCATTGCCGTAAAAATCTAAAGCGCTGATTTTATTTTCAGCTTCTCTTAGTATAACTGCAAATTTATCCGCAAGCATACTGATTACCGATGCTGAAACTTCTTCGGTCTGCTTTCTGTCTTTCAAACGAAAGATAATAAAATTGGTCACGTATTTGTTGCCCACCTTACAGATAGCATCCCCATATTCAAGGCGGGGGAGTTCATCCTCTACATACATTGTAGGGATACCCGTACTGATACTGATTTCCTCTACTGTCAGGGGCTTTTCATAAGCTGCGAGGCAGATGGCGCGGGAAATCTGTGTATGAAGATATGCGTCGGGATTCATATTACCGTTACAGGTTTTGGTATCCCAACTGATTCTCTGATAGACCTTATCCATTTTATTTTCTCCTATCCTATCTCTGATTTTTCGGCGTCCTACGTTCAGCCGCCATTTGATTGTGGTTTCGGAGAGAGAATATTTTTTGGCAAGACTTCTGATTGACAATTCGCCGATATAGTAGTCCACAAAAATATTTTTGTACTCGGAAGATAACGTGTGCAAACAGCGAAACACCGTTTCATATTGCTCCTGTGTGTTGTCCTCGTCGACATCGGAATAATCGGCAATATCAAAAAGTTCATCTTCGCATGACAATACGATTTGATTTTTATTCCGATTGTCAATAAGCCGGGCATAACGGTTATGAGCAATACGCCAGACCCATGAATCAAGCGATTCGATTTGATATTTGTTCATTCCTTCAAGGATATGACAAATGATCTCACTCGCAAGATCCTCGGCATCACAGCGGTTAGATAAACGCTTATAACAAAAACGAAATATCGGTTCGATATACGGTATAATTTTGTTCTCGTCCAAGTTTATCTCCTCCTTTCTTTTGGCATGCAATCATGATTACACCCTTACAGTGCACCAAAATCAGTTTGGATAGGTAGTTTTGCAAATAATATTTATATTTTTAAAAAACAGAATAAAGGATGTTATGCATTTCTCTACGTCTTTTCTGTTCACTTGTTTGCACCTCGTTGAAAGCTTTCACCCATATAGACACGCGAATCCGAAAAGGTTGGAACTTTTTGAAAAAATTATTTAAAATCGAAAAGAGAGATAATCGGAAGGATGTTCATATATATTCCTTCTTCCGGTTGGAGGGCTTACCGTGAAAATGCCGCCCGCAAAACGCAGGCGGCATAAGGGATCATTTCTTTTCGATAGGAATTCGGATTTCAACGGTTCTGTCGGCATAGAGGATTGTGTCATAACTGCCTCGCGCCCAATCTTTGTCAATTCAATTATAACAGAATACCCGATAAGAGTCAACGCTTTTCCTCTTCCGCCGCGGCATATTCCTGCTCCGCACGGCGAAGGGCTTCCTCCTCCCGCACCGCACGGCCCCACAGCTCTCTCGCGTACTGCACATCCTTCAGGATGCGGGAGCTGACCGCACGGATGCGCCCCGTAAGACGTCGGATGATCTCATCGAGAAACGCAATGATCTTCCGCCCGAGCGACGGCTTGTAATCCACCGCCGCGCGTATCTGCGCAACATCGCCGAAGAGATACCGCCCCACATACTCCTCGCACAGCTCGAAGTCCACACCGTCCGCATCGAGGTTCTCACCGTGCGCGGCATACGTCTCCTTCTTCTGCGCCCGAAGCTCGTCAAGGCTCATCCCCTTTTCACGCGAAAGCTCGCGCAGCGCAAGCTCACGCAGCGCGCCGTAGTCGGACGTGGTCTCGATCGCATGAGTCATCTCCGAGGCAATGATCGAAGCGACGGTGCGCCCCGATGCGGCGTTTACATGGATCGTGCCGTTTTTGTAATATCCGTTTACCGTCGGATCGTCGCTGCGGAAGAAGATTATGCGCCTGTCGAGTATGTGCGAAAGCTCCTCCGCAGCTGCCTGCTGAGCCGGAGACGCACCGTATTCGCGCCCCGTCCTCGTCGCTTCGTTCATCGCAATAACTCTCGTCTGCTCCGTCGGAGTGTATCCCTCACGGTCAAGCGCTTCGTCACCGAACGCAGCGCTGTCGTCCGAGCCTTCGCGGTCGACTGCAAAATCGCCTTCGTCCGCGCCGTTTTCCGCCGTGTCCGACGCATCATTTTCGCTTTCCTGCGTATACTGACTGTTGACAGCAGCATTATTCTGTGATATACTGTTGTCGGTGGTTGCTGGGCCTGATTTGATGGGCCCCTCCACCTTAGAGGACTTCCCGTAGTCTCCGGTCATCCCGGCTTCGCCGCGACCCGGTTGGCGGGAGGTCCTCTCTTTTACGGAAAATGTGTCCGGCTTGAAGTTTACAATGTCGTACAGAAGCATTTCTCCGTTTTTCGTATACCCGACGACGACCTCGGCATTGTAGTCGTTCTGCCCGACGCGCATGAGCACGCGGCCGCGCGCAAATTCCTTAATGTTGTCCTTTCGCGGATGCTTTATTTCTTCGTTTACATAGTCCGTCGAGGCGCGCACGGCTTCGTCGAGATTTCCCGCCGCACGCAGCTTGTCATCGTATACCTGTCCGTCGTTCTTTTCAATGTACTGCGAGTAGCCGGATCGGGTGTACTCCTTCCCGGTCTTTCCGGTGATCTCGATAACACCGTTTCCCACACGGATGCCGTTCGGATAATTCTGAGATAATGCCGCACTTGCAGCGGGACGCCGGATGTGATATAATCTTTGCAAAAGCCTCCACATCGTGCGAATCCGAGACCGATCGAGGCGCGGCAGCAGATTTCGAAAGGAGCGAAAGCTATGCTGGAAACGAAAAGACTGATACTGAGGAAGTGGACCGAGGCGGATGATGCCGATCTTTTTGAATACGCAAAGGATCCGGATGTCGGTCCGATTGCGGGCTGGCCTCCGCACAAATCCGTCGAGGAAAGCAGAAATGTGATAAAAAACGTATTGAACGGCGCGGAATGCTACGCGGTATGCGAAAAAGGCAGCAACACCGCAATCGGCGCTATCGAACTTATATTGAACGGGCATACGGATGTAACAAAGCGTGACGACGAATGCGAGCTCGGATATTGGCTCCGCAAGCCGTTTTGGGGGAGAGGATACATCCCCGAAGCCGCCGCGGAACTTATCAGAAGAGGATTTGAGGACCTCGGTATGACGACGGTGTGGTGCCGTTATTTCGACGGAAATCAAAAATCAAAGCGGGTTCAGGAAAAATTGGGATTTGTATTTCATCATACGGACAGTGAGGTTCCCGTTCCGCTTCTCGATGAGGTAAGAACCGATCACACAAACATCCTGACAAAAGAACGTTGGGAGAAGATGAAATAAAGCATAATTTGCCGTTCGACGCGGCATGGCAAATCACGACGTTTTTCGTGCCCCCGCTCACGCGCTTGCCCTGCCGCATAAAATGTATTTTGATAATTTGGCGCAAAACACTTGACACATCAAGAAGTATGTGCTATAATATAGTGCGTTCGGATGAAGGTTTTCGTATGCCGGAGTGGCGAAATTGGCAGACGCCCGGGACTTAAAATCCCGTGTGACGAAAGTCACGTACCGGTTCGAGCCCGGTTTCCGGCACCAATCTTACTTTTCAGATTTGCCGGTACCGCAAGACAGACGTTATTTCATCCGAAAAGACAACATCGCGGGGTAGAGCAGTTGGTAGCTCGTCGGGCTCATAACCCGGAGGTCGTGTGGTTCAAGTCCCACCCCCGCAACCAACAAGTAGCACCGAAAAAGATATCGGGGCTAAAAACCCAGAAACCACAACGGTTTCTGGGTTTTTTCATGCCGATTTTTAAGGTGGAATTCAAAAGATATCATTTCCCCAAATCGACCTTTGGGGAGGACTTGAACTAAATTCATAGGGTTTTAGGGGCAGATTTTACGATTGATTTCGTAAGGTCTGCCCTTTTTCGTTTTTCTAATTGTTAAATGTTTGTGTTCTCGGAGGTTGCGCATAAATTGTATGCGCAACCTCTTTTTTCGTATATAGCGCATTATGAGCGTTGATATAAATCTGATAACGAAAGGAGTGGTGTATATGATTGCAGCGAAGACAGCAACTCAAAACTAAATTCAGGAGGTAAAGAAAGATGAATGATTGGGAACGATTACACAGACAAGCCG
>URSW01000154.1 GCA_900550625.1 uncultured Eubacteriales bacterium | reverse complement strand
CCGCGCTTCTGTAGGAGGCGGCAAACCATATCGACGAAACGAACGATGCGCTCCAGAATACAAACGAGCCGAGCGCGAGCCTCGATGCCGAGCGGTAAGCGGCAAGCACAAGTATGCTCGCCCAGCCGAGGACGTATATGATCGACAGGATCAGCATGGTATTCTCCGCACCGACCTGCGCCCTGCCGTTCAGGTATCCGATAAACGCTTCGGCGAACGGATCGAACAGGCAAAGGCTTCCTGCAAGCGTGAGCACGAACGGCGACATGGACATAAGGATCACTCGGGAGCGCACTCTGAAAAGACGTGCGGTGAAGAAGATGCATACCGCGACGAACACCGCCGAGATTATTATGACCGCGACGCAGAAGGCATTGATGTTTTCGCTCCCGGAATCGATGAAGCCGAAAAACGGCATGAAAGCAAACGCCGCCGGAGCGGTGAGATATTTATATAGGAAGGTTTCCGCAATGCCGCTCGACGCGATAAGAGCGGTCGCCGAAACCGCGATCACCATAATCCAATAAACGAGCGAGGCGATAAGCGGGGTGCGAGTCTTAGACCGCACGCCGAGATATACGAGCCCTCCCCAGGTAAGAATGTAAAGTATCGGAATGTAAATGTGTCTCCCCGACGATATCGATACCGCCGCATAGCTCCAGACCGTAAATGCGCAGACGGTGAGTGCGACCGTCATAACCCAGATGAGCTTTTTCATGGAGATATTCCTTTCTTTATCCTTTCGTTACGAAATAATGTGTATTCCTTTCGTTTTTCCGTTTATCCTCACGCTACACCGGGCGCGGCGTTCTGCGCAGATCATCATCCACCGGACGTGCCGCGCGGTCTCAGTCTCCGCCGCCGAGCCACCTTTCGTAGTAGAACAGATACTGCTGGGCAACTCCCGCGTATTCTCCGAATCGACGGTAGTCAAGCCCGTCGGGGAAGCGCTTTGCCATGATCCTCTTCATCCAGACGTCGATAGGGAACGCATCCTTTCTCCCGAATCCGAAGAGAAGCACGCACGCGGACACCTTCGGTCCGACGCCCTTTATTTTTCTGAGCTCGGCATCCGCATCCTCATACTGCCGCAGCCCGGCGATCTTTTCAAGATCGGTCTCGCCCGACGCCACACGCCGTGCGGCATCATATATGTACGGGGCTCGGAATCCGCAGCGAAGCTCAAACAGCCCTTCCTCCCCCGCGCCGAGGATTGCCTCGGGCGTCGGGAAAGAATATCTGCCGCCGCCTATATCTTCGCCGTACCGTTCGCAAAGTGCGGCGATTATCTTCTTTATTCTCGGAATGTTGTTGTTCTGCGAAATTATAAACGAGATCAGCGTCTCCCACGGGTCCTGACGCAGTATCCTTATCCCCGCTCCGTGATCGACGGCACTGTTCATAAATGCGCGGTCCCTTTCGCTCCCGAGGGACGTGCGTATCCTTTCGTCTATCGTGCCGTAGTCCTCGTCAAGCGAAAGAAAGTGAGTCCAGAACAGCCTGTCCGTGCCGTCCGTGATCTCAAGTCCGCCGTCCGTGCGGCGAAAGCGCGCGTAATTCCCGAAGGCGACGCCTTCGAAGCATTCCTCCTCGCCGGGAACGGGGTCAAAACGGAAGCACTGGCCGCAGTCAAACGTCTTTGTCACGGAAAAGTTTCCGACATTCTCTATTATCATAAGAAAAACACCTCCGTTTGCGGGATACCCGATCGCGGCACTTGAAATTTGCGCAGCGATAATGTATACTGTATACTGTAAATGTGCTCGGACGCACCGAACGTCCGGAAAGGAAAAGTACATGGAACAGATTTATACGATCCCGGTGAACGAGGCGTTCGAAAAATGCGCCTCCGGGAACATCGATACGAACGTAAGCGAATGCCGATGCCCGTTCTGCGAGCTTTACGGCAAATACGAGGCGGATGAGCTCGATCTCATCCTCGGAGCTGCGATGATGGAGCCGGATATACGAAAAAAAACAAACGAAAAGGGCTTTTGCCGTCCTCATTTCGACATGATGTTCAGATACGGAAAGAAGCTGCCGCTTGCGCTGATCCTTGAATCCCATCTCGATGAGGTGAGGTCGAAGGTGACCTCCGGCTCTCTTTTTGCATCGGCTTCCGCGGCGCGCAGCGCAAAAAAGCTGAACGCGCTCGGCGAAAGCTGCTACATATGCGATCGCCTCAACTACAATTTCGACCGTTCCGTCGAATGTGCGGTCATGCTTTGGCAGAGCGACGGCGAATTCCACCGCAAGTTTGCGATGAGTCCGTATTTCTGCCTGCCGCACTACACCGCATTCGTCACGGCAGCACGGGAGCGCATGTCGAAGAAAGAATTTTCGTCATTTTTCGCGGATATATCTCACATAGAGTCACGGTATTTCGACAAGCTCTCCTCCGACGTGTCGCTCTTCGTGAAGAAGTTCGACTACAGATACGAAAACGAGCCGTGGGGCGATTCCAGAGACAGCACGGAGCGCGCGATAAAATTCCTGACAGCGGACATCCATCGCGACAGCACCGAAAAGAAGCCGTCGGGCGGTCTGACCTGACGTACCGTCCTCGCAGTGCGGTCAATATCAAAATTCACGACGGGGTTGGCACAAAATGCCAACCCCCGCGCATTATCTGCGCTCCTTCTGCGCCGCTTGAGAGCGGCTGTCGGGGCGCTTTTTCTTTTTTTCAAGATTTCCGGAAGATGCGATAAGCACCGCAAGCAGCACAAGCCCTACGGTGAAGAAGATCTCCGCACCGATGATAAACATCATTATAACGTTATCGGTTGCGATGAACGAAAGAAGACTTGAACGCCCTCTCAGGTACACGATCACCGAGATCAGGCACAGGACAGCAAGGATTCCCGCCGTTACGCGGAACGATGTCTTTTCTCCGAGATATTTCATAATCGGGTTCTCCGTATTCCTGCGGCTTATCGCTATATATCCGCCGAGCTTTTCACCGACGGTTCCTCCATGAAGTCTGATCGCCTCGCCGAGCACGGTTATGCGGCGCTTGTTCTTTTTCATTACCGTGTCGAGGTGATCCGAGAGGAACAGATCGAGTATGCTGTCTCCCGCATCGTAAAGCGCGCTCTTTTCGTTCGGATGATTTCCCGATGCCTCGCACATCACGCACATAAAGATTACGCATGCCGTGACCTTGTACAGGATATCGTCCGGCGTCTGCTCGATTATCTCGTCGTCCTCGTCGTATTCCGGCTCGCTCGATTCGATTATCGCAAACAGCTTTTCCTCTATGTCGCGGCGCACGATCTTCCCGAGCTCAAGGTACGACTGAACGAGCGCGCCCGCAGCGATCCCTCGCAGATCCCCGTCGCGGCTTCCCATCGGAATGGTCACGCTGAGATTATCTCTTACCGCACGGCGTGCGTCTCCCCTCAGCGAGAAGACTATGCTGAGCGCGTCCTCAAATCTGGATTTATCCATGAGCGAGCTTATCCTTGTGCAAAGCGCCATCACATCCTGCTCGCTGAAGCTCTGCTTCTGTGCGCCGCTCTGCGCATCGGCACGGCGCGCCGCATCGCGCGGAAAACGAGCGTTTCCGTTCTGTGCGTTCTGCGCACGTCCGGCGTTCTCTTTGCCCGCGCCGTTCTGCTTTCCGAAAAGCCCGTCTACAAGAACGTCGTCGGTCGTCTCCGTCCGCGCTCCGCCGTCATATGAGGAAGCGGCGGTATCATCGGGCTCAAAATTTTTATCCGTATTATCAATCATCGAAAATGCCTCCCTTTTCGCTTTCTCGGGCTGCAGCGCAGCCCTCCGACATAAGCGCAGTTATCTGCGCCGTCCGTTCTGCTTCGGCTGCTTGCCCTTGCCGTACATCGCGCGGCGGAAAATGCTCGCTATGACCGCAAATACCGAAATAATAACGGGAACTCCCATAAAGAAGGCTATCGCCTCAAGCGGAGTCGTGAATCCCTTTTTGCCGCCCGAAATGTTCGCCGCGGTATCGCTCTCCGTACCGCTTTCGGTCGCGCTTTCGGTATCGGTCGGGCTCTCCGTGCTTTCGGAATCCCTGTCCGTCGTCACCCTTCCCGAGGTCTGCGAGCTTGTACCGGGATTCGGACGCGGTGCCTGAGTCGTCGTGTCCTCGGGTTCCGCCGTCGTCGTATCCGGTTCTATCGTCGCAGGCTCCTTTGTCGTGGTATCCGGCTTCTCAGTAGTCGTATCCGGTTTTTTTGTCGTCGTATCGTCTTTTTTCGAGGTGTCCGGCTTCTTTGACGTGTCCGGGGGATTTGTTGTCGTATCGGGTGGAGTTGCGGTCGTGTCCGGAGGCTCAGTCGTATCCGTTGCGGGAGCATCCGTCG
>URSW01000153.1 GCA_900550625.1 uncultured Eubacteriales bacterium | reverse complement strand
TTTCACTTTCCGTCGGCGGCGACCTCGTTCATTCTGAAATCGGACGCATATTCGGACAACTTCGCCGTGACGCGGAGCATTGATGCAGGCGAAACGCTCACTCTTGATACGCGCTATGGGAAAAAGTCCGTGGTCAATGCGTCGGGAGAAAGCGAGCTCGGCAATCTCGACAAGAGGTGCGCGTTCTTCATTCTGCCGCCGGGGGAAAACGAGCTTACATGGTACTGCTCGTCCTCGTCGCCGCCGGATGTCAGCGTGCGGATCGTGCCGCAGTACATATTTGCATGAGGAGGTCGTTATGAAAGAGACGGTCATACGCTTCCTCGGGAAGGATCTTAAAATAAAGTCGGTGTGCGACGATTTCGTGCGCCTTGAATATTCCGAGGAGTTTCGCGCGCCGGGGGAGTTTTCGTGTACGCTTTCGCTTGATCGCGCGTACATCCCGGCAATCGGCGAATACGCGCTCATCGGCGAGAGCGCGCTATATGTGATCGAGGGTGTCGGGCGCGACACCGGGGCAGGAACGGCGCGCATTTCGGGACGCGGGATACTTTCGTTTTTCTCCCGGCGGATACTGCCCGTCACCGTGAAGAATTCGTGCCCCTTTGATTCGGCGGTGTACGGTCTTGCGATGGCTTACGGCTTGTCCGCATTTCCGAAAAGCCTCACGGTAAAGCAGGGGAGCGCAGGCGAGAGTGCGGTTATCGTTCATGAGCCCGGGAATCTTCTTTCGGTGATGACGGACGCGGTGCGCCCGTTTTCGGCGGGATTTCGGACGGAGTACGATTTTTCCGCGGAGAAGTTCGTCTTTTCCGTCCGCACCTTCCGCGATCGGACGCTCGGCTCGGGTGCGGATGAGTGCGTATTTCTCAGTGAAGGCTTTGACACCGCGGCGGCGGTGGCGATGACCACCGATCTCACGGACTACCGCAATTATGTGACGGTGCGCGGAGCGCAGAAGGAAGACGGCTCGTACTACACGGTGACGGTTTCGGCGGGCGCATACTCGTTCGGCGACAGCTTTGTCGATGTCGGTCAGGCGCGGCGCGAGATCTATGTGAAAAGCGGGATCGGCGTGGGGATATACACCTCGGTGAACGAGAGCGGAGCGAAGGTCTTCGATGAGGCGGGGTATCTTGCGGCGCTCAGGACGAGGGGCAGGCAGGAGCTTGCCGCACACCGCCCGAAGCGCGAGATATCGGCGCAGATAATGCAGTCCGCCGCCGAAGGGATCGAGGTCGGAGACATATGCACGCTTTTCTCGCCTGCCGCGGATATAAGCGCCGTTCGCGTGATGGGCAAAAGGCACATCACCGAAAACGGACAGAGTGTCTGCTCGGCAAGGCTGAGCATATAACGGAAGGAGTAAATTTTTGAATAAATCGTTTTTTTTTAACGCCGATACCACGTCGGGCTCGGCGGATATAACCTACAGTGCCGCCGATCTTGCGGCGGAGAAGGCTGCGTATTTTTCGGACGGCGTGCTCGCGCCCGACGATTTCAAGGTGAGCGCGGTGGATTCGCTCACGGTCAAGATCGCGCCCGGCGGCGCGGTCCTCGGCGGATATACATATGTAAACAGCTCGATCGGCGTGCGCGCGATCCCGAGCGCCGCCGCGACGAAAGCGCGCAGAGATCTCTGCGTGCTCAAGCTTGATCTCTCGATTCGCGCCATGACCGTCGTTATCAAATCGGGAACGCCGTCGGACGATCCGCAGCCTCCCGCGCTTACCTCGACGGACAGCGTAAAGGAGCTTGCGCTTGCCGAAATCTATATGCCCGCCGGGGCTTCGTCGGTGAATGAGGCGACCGTTACCGATCTTCGAAAACTTGCGTCGCTTCGCGGAGCGCCGTCGCTGATCGAGGCGGAGATAAAAGCGCACGAGGCGGAGACGGACGCTCTCACAAAGAGCGAAAACGCCGAAGTGCGAAAGGTATGCGGCGCGGTAAAAACAGACGGCACCTCGGGCGAGGTGCTCTGCGGAGACGGAAAGTACAGAACCGTGCTCCCGTACAGGAGAACGCTCCTGCAGATATACAACCGTGCGGGGGAATATGAGTTTGATACGTCGAAAAATCCGTCGGACGCGAACAGATACGACTTTGAGATAATCGGCGGAGGAGGTGCCGGAGGATGCTGCGGACATTCCGATTCACGCGGAGGAGGCGGCGGTGCCGGCGCTTATGTAAGCGTATGCGGGGTCACGCTGTTTCACGGAACGCATAAAATAAAGATAGGAGCGGGAGGCTCGGGCAGCGCCGAAAGAAGCGGAGGCGACGGCGGCGAAAGCTCGTTTGCGGGATATCACGCTCCGGGAGGCTCCGGCGGTGTCGGCGGCACATGGGCAGAAGGTATGTCGTTTCCCGGCGGGAAAGGCGGTGCTGTCGGCGCGTATATCGGAGAGCGCGGCGGCGACGGAGGGTATTCCCTGCCGTCCGACAAAATCGCGTCCTGCGGAATCGGCGCGCCGTCTCCGTTCGGCGCGGGTGGTGCCGGAGTCTCGGGTTCTTCATCCTCCGGAAAGAAGGGGATAGGCGCCGGATCGGGCGGATCGGGCGGCGGCTGCGTGAGCACCTCGTTTTCCGCCTCGGGCGGAAACGGCGCGGACGGCTGCCTCCTGATATACGGATATCATACGACGGCATTCGGCACCGCCGCCGAATGAGGACGCTTCTCTGTCCTGCGGACGGCAGACGACGGAGCGGTGAGGGGAAGTGAAAAAATAGGCTGGGAAACGGTTGCGGGAGCCGTCACGCTTATCGGCGCGTTTATTTCGGTGATGACGGTTGTTGTAAAGGTAAACGGGACGATGACAAGGCTTGAGGAGGCGGTGCGTCAGCTCCGTGAATTCATCGAGAATCAGGATGAACGCAACGAACACTTTGTAAGCAAGCTTGCATCTCACGAAACAAGAATATCTCTTCTTGAAAACAGAAGCAGGGACAAAAAGGAGTGATCTTTTGAAGGAGGAAAAAACACTGAAATCGTGCCTTCGCCGTGCACTGCGCACGTTTGTGCAGGCTGCGGCGGGATACGCATCGGTAAACATCGTTTACGCGGTGTCCTCGTCGGCGCAGAATTTCAATGCGCTGAAGAGCGCGCTTACCGGAGTCGTTATCTCCGCGGCGGCTGCAGGCTTTTCGGCGATAATGAATCTGCCGTGTCTTACGGGCAAATCGGAAAAGAGCGGCGGAGACGGCGGCGAGGAAAGCACGGATAATTCAAAGGAAGGAAAATAAAATGGGATACAAAAAAGCATACCGCGGAATCGACATCTCGCTGTATCAGGGAGAGCCGGATTTCAGAGCGGTGAAGAATGCGGGCATGGATTTCGTGATCCTCAAGGCATCACAGGGACGCACGGCGGAGTACAACGCTCCGTTTGAGGATCCGAAATTCAGAACCAATATAAAGCGCCTCTCCTCTCAGGGCGGTCTGTACGCCGGAGCGTATCATTATTTCTGCGCGCGGAACGAAAAGGAAGCGGACGAGGAGGCGGATTTTTTTATAAAGCTTGTCTCCGAGTACCGTTTCGATCTTCAGCTTTGGGCGGCGCTCGACGTTGAGGATTCGGGATTTCTCCCGTCCGATAAGGCGAAGCTTACCGCGCTTGTCGCGCGCTTCTGCGGCAAGGTGAAGGCGGCGGGACTGCGCCCGATGGTGTACGCGAATTCATGGTGGCTCGACAGTCGGTTTGACTCTCCGGCGGGCGTTCCCGTATGGGAGGCGAATTGGAGCTCGGGCAAGCTTCCCGAGCGCTGCCGCATGTGGCAGTATTCCTCTACCGGCAGAGTCGTCGGCATAAACGGAAATGTCGATATGAACGTGGCTTTTGATATAATCGGAGACGCGAATTCGGACGGCTCGGTTGATATGAAGGACGTGATCCGGGTGATCCGGTCGGTATCCGGATGGGACGTGAAGATCGACGAATCCCAGGCGGACGTGAACAGCGACGGATACGTCAACATGAAGGATATCATTCAGACGATACGCACGCTCGGCGAGGACGGAAAGTAAGCGATGCGGACTGTCCGACGGTGTTTGCCGTCGGACAGTCCTTTTATCCGTGCCGGAGGGACTCCGCACGAAAACAAAAAGGAATACCGTGAGGTATTCCCCGTTCATTGTGCGGATTACTCCGCCTTTGCCTTTTCGGCATCCGCGAGCTTGTCGAGGCGGGTATTTCTGAAATAGAGTGCAACGTCGATCGAGATCTCGACGAAGTTGAGAACATAGAAGAAGAAGCTGAGGAAAAAGATGAATCCCGAGCTGCCTCCGGCAGTCTGGATGATCTTTCTGATTATACCGAACATGTATCCGATGAGAAGAA
>URSW01000152.1 GCA_900550625.1 uncultured Eubacteriales bacterium | reverse complement strand
TCCACTTGTAGTTTATACGGTTCTCCGCGAGTATCTTCATTATCCGGTCGTACCGCTCGGAAAGAACCTCTATCCGCTCGGTGTCGCCGTTGTCGTATGCCCTGAAATATGAGGAATAGCATCCTTCATAATATATATGTGCCGTCAGAAGCTCGCATCTCGTCTGCTGCGCCTTGCTCGACGCAAGCTCGGCGGCGCGCTCGAGAAGGTATACCGAGCGGTCGAAATTCTCCGCGTAGTATTCCGTGTCGTATGTGTTCGAGAGGATGCTTGCAAATCCCCAGCAGTCCCAGCAGTTGTTTTTGTCCTGCGATTCCTGCCAGATATCGAGGTATTCGAGAATGTACCCGTATCCGTCGCCGTAATCCTTCTGCAGAAGATGCTCGAGAGCGAGATCGTATTCCTCGCGCGTCATGTCGGGATTCCAATTCATCATGTAGGCGAGCTGTCCCCATACGGGCTGCATTCCGAGCCCGTTTGTCTCAAACTGAAGGAAAACTCCGGCGGCTCCGCAGTCCTTGAAGAATTTTATATCGTCAAAGAACGCGTCGATTATCGTGTACTGCTGTACGCTTGTGTCAAGTCCGTAGTACCAGATGTAGATGTTGTCCGAAAGATCGCACCAGCCCTTCGTCCATTCGGCGAAGTTGTCGTTGTTTATTATCGGCTGCTCCGTGACAGGGCCAAGCGGGCCGCGCGATGTGCATTTGCGGCTGTTGATGCCGTGCGCGGAGCAGGTGCCGTTCATCGCAAAGGTAAGATACACGTTTTCGTTCGGCGCGGTCCTGCAGTGGGGCTGAGTTCCCATGTACGCGAAGATAAGATACACAAGCCCGTCGTATTTTCCGCCTTCCTCTGCCGAAATCTCCTCCTCAAGCCTGTTCGCCCAGCGCACAACGCAGCCCGACATGGCACCGCCCTCTTCCTTGAAGACCTTCATGCACTCCGTGCAGTGGCAGTAGTCGCCGTTGTCACCCTGTGAGACATCGACGGATTTGAGGTCCTTTCCGATGACCGAGCCGGCGGCAAGAGCATTCTCGGTCCGCTCGATGATATCATCCTTTACATTGTAGAACACACCCTCGTCGCTGTAGCAGAGCTGATAATCTACCGTGTTGTAGCCGCCCCATTTTTTCATCTGGGTTCCGTGGCATGCGTATGAGATCGCGCCGTAGGAATATTTCGAATCGATTGACTTCCGGGGATTGTAGCGCTCCGTGTCCGTCTTCATACCGTACGTTACGTGGGGATCGAAATAGTCGAACGACGGAACGGCGGTCTTTTCGCAGTCGGCGCTCACCTCGATGAGATCGGCTTCGCGGAGGAGACTGTTTCCGTAGTTTATGCATTCCCAGCCGAGCTCGTTTTCGAGGAAGAACCACACGCCCCACATGCATCCGCGCTCGACGGCGCCCTCGATGACAAGGCGGCTTCCCTCAAAGAAGTAGCGGTATCCGTCATAGCGCAGGCTATCGTCCCGGCTGTGGCGAAATTCTATCGCGCATTCTCTGCCCGAGATCCCCTGTGCGGCATCAAGCTCTGCGCCGCATGCCTTTTTTATGAGCCTCTGCATCTCCGAGACGGCATAGAGCATGTTCTCGTTGTGCTCTGCGGGATACTCGATCGCGTATTCGGATATATCGTGCCCCGCGAGCATAAGCTTTTCGATGCGGTATCCCTCGTGGTACGATGCGTCAAGCTCCGACGCGGTGCCCGCCTCGACCGCGTTCGCATATCTGCGCACGGCGAGGTCAAGTCCGGTCTCGGTCTTTCCCGCGACGGTCACACTGCCGCCTTCGGTGCGCAGGATGTATCCGTCGTTTTCAAAATCCGTCATGTCGATGCCGCGGGAGGCATCGCTTCCGAGCGCAAGATAGATGCTGTCGGTAAGCTTGTCTCCGAGGCGGTTCGTCAGCCATACCGCATAATCTTCCGCATTCGATGACGATACGGTGATTTCGGGAGAGTATTTTCCGGCATCTGAGGAGGAGCATGACAGAAGAGTCGATGCAAGCGTGCAGAGGCTGAGCGCAAGCGCTATCGCTATCGTTTTCTTCATTTTGCAGATCTCGGCTTTCGGCATCCGAAAGCGTCCTTTCTTTTCGTTGTATTGTTTCGGTTCATAAGCGGCGGAGATGGATTTTTCCGCTTCCGCCGGACGGGATTTTCGATTTTATCGGTAATTATGTGTATTAATTGTAACATAATTCATAACAGGTGTCAAGGCACAACGGCGGCGGGCGATCGGGCTGAGAGAAAGCACATAATAAAAATTCCCCGAGGGTCGGGGGACGGATGTAAGACGTTTTCGCGGTACGTGTGTTTCACCGGGCGTCACGATCTGCGGATTCTCGAATTTCGCGGGTTTTCGGACCTTCCGCCTTTCCGAAACTCTCCCGCCGAGCGATTCCGTACCCTCACTCGGCGTGATCCGTGTCCGCTTTCCGGAGGTCAAGCCGGTATATCTCAAGTCCGCCGTCGCATCCGCGGTATGTGAAGCCCTTCTTTGCGGCGATATGCTTTGTTGCCGTTTGATCCGGGCTGCATTCGATCACAAGGTCCTTTTCTTTACGCTCCGCCTCGGCGATAAGCAGATCGGTCAGCGCCGAAGCGTATCCGCGCCCCCAGAATTCGGGGAGGAGAACCCACCCCGCCTCCATGCTGTGTTCGTCGTATCCGTGCAGGATCACATATCCGATGAATTTTCCGTCGTCCTCGGCGGCGTAGATGAGCGGCGGCTCCGACAGCCCCGCGCTTTCAAGAAATCGCCTTGTCTGCTCCTCGCCGTACGGCGGCTCGAGATAAGCCATAACCGCAGGATCGGACAGCAGCGCATACAGCATATTGAAGTCGTCCTCGCGCATTTTTCGGATAACGGGATTCATATGTTCCTCCTGACTTGCGGATCGCGCCGCATTTTCGCGGCGAATCTGTTTTACGGTAAAGCTTTGGCGGCGAAGCATTCGGCAGGCTTATTTGCGAAGCTTCAGGGCGAATCGGCGGGGAATTTCGGCGGCAGCCGCGCCGCATGTTTTTCCGCGCCGGAGCAGCGCACACACTGAAATGTGAGGGAGTTTGTCACAAATCCCCGCATCGGAGCAGCCGCGCCGGGAGTGCTTTCTCATATCTTTTTCTGCCTCGGCGGAAGGTCCGCGCGACCTCTTTCGCTTCGGAGGCGCACCGCACCCGCTTTTCCACGCAGTCCGCACGCTCGCCCCGCACTCGCCGAAATTACCGATAAAGTATGCAAAAAAGCATTCTGAAAACAGAGCGCTTTTTGTGTCTATGGGCTACGAAAAAGATATTTTCGGCACTTTTGCGTATGAATTCGAACTCTCGCAGTTTTTTAGTTGGAACATATATCGTTGAAAAATGCGATCAGTTTATCCATCAGTTCAATCCTCATACCTTTTAATGATGGAATATGAATGAAAACTGTATTAGGATTTTTCTTTAGCATATGATAATACGCCGCATTACATAGATAACGGGTCGGTTTAATTGATATGGTGTAAGAGATGTCTGCGCTTCTAAGCATTGTTTCTAAATAATGTACATTAAAATCTGTACAAACCGTTTCATCATTGTACTTTGCACACGTTTCGATTCTGACTTTATCTATCAGTTTCTTATCGACTCCAAACATATACACTATGCTATAATCGCTACTGATAAATGAAATGTCTTTTTCCAATCCTTGAAAACTATTGGTTAATAAAATATGATTCGCTGCCGTTTGATCCACTAACTGAAAAGAAGTGTTGTGCACGCCTTTGAATGCAGTAAAAAGAATCTTCATTTATTTTCCTTTGCGGTATTAAGTGATGCAATCAGCATCCTCTTAATTTCTTCTGCAAGAGAAAGGAGTTCATCAAAGTTATATTCTATCAGATTTGTTCTTTTCAGAAGCGTGAGCCAATATATGCTTTCACCGGTTTCCTTAAGTGAAATATGAAGCTTTGATATAAAATCCGCTTTGCTGTTACCGTATATGGCTTCGTTTATATTTGCACCAACACTTGTAGCAGAACGAAGTAACTGTTTTGCGATTGTTGTATCTTTTTTTGTTTTAGAAAAATCCTCGTAAAACAATACTACCTGTGTTGCAAAATCAAGAGATTTATCGAGCAAAGGACTGTTCATTCGTCATCACCTCTGATTGAATTATACCACAAATTATTATATAATTCAACGCTTTGCGAAGCAAAGCTACCTTTTCTCTTCTCTTTTCTCTCTTCTCTTTTCTCTGGAAACGACAATCTTCCGAAAGAAAATTGTCGTTTCTTTTTGGCAAATGACTCTAATTTTGATAGAAACCCGTTAAGGGGGTGCAATTACGGTTT
>URSW01000151.1 GCA_900550625.1 uncultured Eubacteriales bacterium | reverse complement strand
TCTTCGCGGAAATACGGAACTCCGAGCCCCTCCGGAGGCTGATTTTCCTTTCTCTTGCGAAGGCTCGTGATAATAAGCACGACGATCGTTACGATGTAGGGAAGCATCTTGAACAGCTCCTGAGAGGAACGGGTGAGATTTGAAATGTAGAAGTACATCCAGAACAAAACTCCGAAGAGGTACGCACCCCAGATTGCGTTCAGCGCTTTCCATGTGGTGAAGATAACGAGCGCAACAGCGAGCCAGCCGAGCTTTTCGATGGAGCCGTCGTTTGCCCATGTACCCTTGATATAATCCATTACATAGAACACTCCGCCGAGTCCGCATATGCCCGCTCCGAGGCAGGTCGCAGCGTACTTATATGCGGTGACGTTTATTCCCGCGGCATCAGCGGTAGAGGGGTTTTCTCCGACTGCACGGAGGTTGAGTCCCACGCGGGTGCGCTTTATAACGAAATTGAGGATGATCGCACATATGATCGCAAAATACACCATGAACCCGAATGACGAGAACAGCTCGCCGATGTGCGCGAATCCGACCGAAGAAAGCCCCGGCATCGGCGTTCTGAATGCGGAGCTCGTTACCGATGTGGAAATCTGACCTACGCCTCCCGCAAGCTTATTGAGCGATCCGCCGAAGAAGTTTGCAACACCGGAGCCGAAGATCGTGAGCGTAAGTCCCGTAACATTCTGATTTGCTCTCAGCGTTACCGTAAGGAAGCTGAAAAGCAATCCGGCAAGAGCAGCTGCGGCAAACCCGCTGAAGAACGCGATGAGGACGCAGAGCACGGGCGACGGAGCTTCAACCGAATTCTCATAAAAGAACACGCAGACAAGGCTTGCAATTCCGCCGATATACATTATTCCGGGAACGCCGAGGTTCAGGTTTCCCGATTTTTCGGTAAGGATTTCGCCGAGGCATCCGAACATGATGACCGTACCGAAAATTATCGCGGACTGAAGCAGAGATATCAATGCGCTTACCGACATATTACTCAGCCTCCTTTTTCGAGCGGAATATGAGCTTATAGTTGATGAAGAACTCGCATCCCAAAATGAAAAACAGGATTATTCCGGTTATCATTTCGGATACGTAATCGTTGAGTCCGAACTGAGACGCGATCTGCACCGCGCCCTTGTCGAGAAATACCAGGAGCGCAGAGATCACCGCCATGCCGATCGGATTGAACTTGGCAAGCCATGCGACGATGATCGCGGTAAAGCCGTTGCCGCCCGCGGTGTTCGTCGAGATTGTATGGCTTGCGCCCGAAACCGCAACGAATCCGGCAAGTCCGCATATCGCGCCGGAAATGAGCATCGTGCGGATAAAGACCTTGGGTACGTTTATTCCCGCGTATTTTGCGGTGTTCTCGCTTTCGCCGACAACCGAAATTTCATAGCCGTGCTTTGTATATCTGAGGTAAACGAACATACCGATCGTAAGAGCCGCCGCAATGATGATATTCAGCGCGTAGGTCTGATCGAACAGCGCGGGAAACCAGCCGATCCTTGTCTTGGGATTGATGATTCCGACGGAATTCGAGCCGTAGGGATTTTCCCAAAGCGCGACGCAGTATGAGGTAAGCTGCACTGCGACGTAGTTCATCATAAGCGTAAAAAGCGTTTCGTTTGTGTTCCACTTCGACTTGAAGATCGCGGGGATCATGCCCCAAAGTGCGCCCGCGACGCAGCTTGCGATAACCATGAGCGGGAACAGGACATATGCCGGAAACGTATCCGAAAAATAGATCATGAAAGCGGCTGTCGTGATTCCGCCGACGAGGATCTGCCCCTCGGCGCCGATGTTCCAGAATTTCATCTTGAACGCGGGAGCAAGTGCGACGCCTACTATGAGAAGAAACGCCGTATCCTTAAACATACTCCACATTCTCTTTTTCGTTCCGAATGCGCCTTCGACCATCGCGCCGAACACCTTGATCGGATTGAGTTTGGTCAGCGCATAAATAAGCGCGGAACATACCACAAGAGAAAGCGCGATCGCGCAGAGGCGTATGATCCATGCGCGGACAAACGAAATGTTTGTGCGCTTTGCCATACGGACGATCGGCTCTCTTACCTTTGCGTGTTCCTTCGTCATATCACTTTTCCTCCTTCATGAGGTTGGTCATAAGAAGTCCGACCTCTTCCTTGGTCGTCGTGCGTGCGTCAACTATGCCGTTGAGCTTGCCCGAGCAGAGCACCATTATTCTGTCGCAGAGCTCAAGGAGCACGTCAAGGTCTTCGCCGACGTAAATCACGCAAACGCCCTTCTTCTTCTGCTCATTGAGAAGTCTGTATATCGTATAAGATGTGTTTATGTCAAGGCCGCGCACGGCGTATGCGGTCATCAGCACCGTGGGAGCGGATGCGATCTCGCGTCCGACGAGAACCTTCTGCACGTTACCGCCGGAAAGCTGCCTTACGGGAGTATCGACATCGGGGGTCACGACCTCAAGCTTTTCGCGGACATTTTCCGCAAGCTTTTTCGGCTCACGGCGATCCGCAAGGGGAGAATGCCCCTCCGAATAATTCTTCAGCATCATGTTGCCCGTCATTCCCATGGAGCCGACAAGTCCCATTCCGAGACGATCCTCGGGAACGAACGAGAGCGAGATTCCGAGATCGCGTATCTGCTTCGGACTCTTTCCGATAAGCGGGATCTCTTTTGCCGCGCCCTCGGCAAAATATTCGATCGAGCTTCCCTGATCGACGGGGTTAAGCCCTGCGATCGCTTCAAGAAGCTCCTTCTGCCCGCACCCCGATATTCCCGCGATGCCGAGTATTTCTCCGCTGTTCGCGGTAAACGAAATATCGTCGAGGACCTTTATGCCGTCCTTGTCGGTGCACGAAAGACCGCGAACGACTATGCGAGGCTCCGGATTCACGGGCTCCGGACGCTCTATATCGAGGCTGACCTTTTCGCCGACCATCATCTCCGTAAGCGAAAGCTCGGTCGCATCAGAGGTCGGAACATCGCCGATATACTCACCGCGGCGGAGTATCGCAACGCGGTCGGACACCGACAGCACCTCATGGAGCTTATGCGTTATTATGATGATCGACTTTCCGTCGTCTCTCATATTTTTGATTATGTTAAACAGCTTTTCGGTTTCCTGAGGGGTAAGCACGGCGGTAGGCTCATCGAGTATGAGTATATCGGCACCGCGGTACAGCACCTTGATAATCTCCAGCGTTTGTTTCTGTGAGACCGTCATGCTGTACACCTTCTGATCGGGATTCATCTCAAAGCCGTATTTTCTGCATATTTCTTCAATCCGCTTCTTTATCTCGCGCAGATTGTATCTTCCCTTTTCCCGGACTCCGAGCGCGATATTCTCGGCGGCGGTGAACACATCGACAAGCTTGAAATGCTGATGGATCATTCCGATTCCGAGGTTGTAGGAATCCTTCGGGGAACGTATGGAGACTTCTTCTCCGTCAACATAAACATGTCCGGAATCCGGAAAATACAGTCCGGCAAGCATATTCATAAGCGTTGTCTTGCCGCTTCCGTTTTCACCGAGTAGCGAAAGAATCTCACCGCGGCGAATGTCAAGATTCACCTCATTGTTTGCGATAACCGAACCGAACGACTTTGTTACATTTTCGAGCCGTATCGCCGGATTTTTATTTTCCTGCACCTGCATTTTCCTCCAGTCGGATTTATCCGTTTTCCGAAAAGTTTTCATTGTGTATCGGTGCCCGCTTTGACGGCGCACCCGACCGATCATAACCGCTAAATTAAAAACAGACCGCATCTGAACGGTACATGAGTACGGACGCAACACGCGCATCCGATATATTCACAGAGCACAGCGTCTGCAAATGTCAATTTCTTTACTTTATCTATAATCGGGGACGGGGCTGCCGCATCAGCAGCAGCCCCACCCGAAAAAGCATTATTGATTATCAGCCTTCTGCGTTGAGCTCGGTGATTCCGTCGATTCTGAGAGTGAACGAAGGAGCGGAGCGAAGCTCGGACTCATGGAAATATCCGTCCCAGATAGCTTCCTTGTCTGCGTCGCTGTCGGTCTTGAAGTCGCCGTCCAAGTCAACTATACAGCTCTCAACCTTCTTGCCGTCCACGGTAAAGGTGTTGATATCGAACACATGGAGAGTTCCCGCCTTAATAGCAGCAATTGCCTCGTCAACCTTCTCCTGAGTTCCTTCAGCGCAGGACTCGCCGAGAGCGGTGATCGCAACGGCATCGTCGGAGTAACCCTTTGCCCAATCGATGTCGATGTCCTCACCCTTGAGAAGCTGACCGAAAGCGTAAGTATAATAAGCAGCCCATATGTTGGTAGCGGAAGTGAGTGCGGCCTTCGGAGCAACGCTGAGCATATCAACATTG
>URSW01000150.1 GCA_900550625.1 uncultured Eubacteriales bacterium | reverse complement strand
GCGGTTGTATTCGCCCATGTGGCTGAGCAGTACGCTGCCGCCGCGCCAATCGGGACAGAAAATTTCAACGAAGGTTGCGCTTGTGAATCCCTTTATGAGCGCTCCGGTGAACGCAGCGGTGAGAACGTCTCCCTCGCCGGCATATCCGGTGCCGCGCGCCATCGCCTTGCATGCCTCCATGAACGGCATTATTTCAAGTCCGTCCTCGGGGATTATCTTACGGAAGTTTACGGTGAAAGCGTCAAGCTCTTTCTCCTCGATCCAGCGGCGCACCGCAAGACAGTTTCTCGCAGTCTTATAGTGTACGGCGGGATCGATATCGCCGAGCACAACGCATTCGTCGAGGTCTTTTGCAATCTCCGCCTTGACTTCATCGTCGGTGACCGATGCCTTGAGCGGAACGAGATCCTTGCCGGAGTATACGACCTCAACGCCGAAGAGCGATTTCATTTCCTCATCCGAAACGAGGAAGTCGCCCATTCCGTCGAAGCTGCCGCCGATGGTTCCGACCTTGGAGCCTGGCAGAGCACGTGCCGCGCGTGCAGCCTTTATATAACCGATAACGCGATCCATAACGTCGGAGGTCGGGTAGTGACCTGCCGCGATCGCATAGGGCTTTCCGGCACGCATGAGCAGATTGGTCATGTCCATTACACCGTGTATGCCGTGGCAAAGATTGATCTCCGCGCTGTCCTGCGCGGGACCGAAATCGTATGTTTCCGTCGTATCCATTACGATTATCGGAAGATCGGTCTCGGCGAGAATTTTTGCGGATTCAAGGGAAGGAGAATAAGCCGCATGCCACGTTACGATGCAGTCGACGTTTACGCTTTCAAACCTGGCGACGGCATCCCTGAACTCGGATTCGATACGGCAGAACGGTGAACGTACTACTTCGATCCCCTTTTCTTCAAAGCCTTTTGCCATGGTCTCATAGAACGGTTCGAGACGCTCACGAAGCTCTGCAAGCCCGACATCGTCATAAAGCTTGATGTAGAGCGGCATAAAGCCGATTTTTGCGTTTTTCATTTGAACTCCTTGCTGTTGTTAATATATGTATTCATTAAATCTGAATTGGATTACTTACAGCTCCATGCCGAACAGCTTTGCACCGTTTCCTCCGAGAATTCCCTGTATCTCGTCCTTTGTGAGGTGAAGCTCCTCTGCCGCACGCTTGAATGCGAGAAGCTCTTCGTACATGAATGTCGTGATCTTTGTCTCATCCGTTTCGCGCATGTTCCTGTCGTAGGAAACATCCCCGTAGAGTCCGCGCGGAACTACGTTTATATAGTGCCC
This sequence comes from uncultured Eubacteriales bacterium, assembly GCA_900550625.1. Lineage (GTDB taxonomy): Bacteria > Bacillota > Clostridia > Oscillospirales > CAG-272 > UMGS1312. Next base: position 3,071 of record URSW01000150.1, on the reverse strand, counting down.
GTCTTCAACTATGCGGTACATTCTCATTTTCGTTATGGGCATATCCGAACCGAACATGACGCGCTCGGGACCGACAGCCTTGATTATTTCGACCATTGCGCGGTCGAGAGTGTTCGCGGTGAAATCGAAAAGCAGATTCTTCGTTTTCGAGAGCCTCTCGAACGCATCGCCGAAATCCTCGGGGCAGTACGCGCGCCCGATGTGCGCGATTATGACCTTTGCGTTCTGATATTTTTCTTCGATTTCGAGCATCTGTGCCAGATTAACGGGATCGCGCAGGCGAAGCGCACGCGGTATGTGGAGCATTACCTTCGCGCCGAGCTCGTCGCATAACTTCAAGTGCTCGTGAGGCAGAAAATCGAAGATGCGGACTTCGGCGGCGGGAATGTACGAGGGAGAATTGTTGAGATACGGTTTTATTCCGCTGAAGCCGTCCTCGGTGAGCGCTTTGCGGATATCCTCGGCGGGAGTATCCCAGCTCGTGCAGTAAAAGGCAGGAAGACCGTACGATTTCGCACAGTCTATAGCGTACCTGTTTACTTTATCGAGATCGCAGCTCGGCCAGCCCATGAGCACGGGCTTGACCGACTTTCCGGGAAACATCTGCTCATAGGATTTCATGAGATCCTCGATCGAGCAGTCGGGCGCGACAAGCTTTGTCCAGTCGACCATACCCTTACGGTTCTTCGACTCGTCGCCGGCGCGCTCCATGCCTTCCTTCCATATATGTACATGGATGTCGATCATTCTGTCGGGCAGAAAATCCCGAAGATACTCTTCATATATAAATTTATCATACTCGGTTACGTTTATCCCAAACATTCCGTTGCCCTTCCGTGAACTCTTTGTAAATAGTGTAATAAGGCCGCACTTTTTCGACCTTACACATATATTCCACGCTAAATTATATCACCGTATGCGTTCAAAGTCAATAAAAAATCGGTCGAAAGCTTGCGAAAGTTGTCGCATTGCTGTTGATATGAGGTAAATGTAAGCAAAGAAAAAATAAATAAAAACCGCTTAAACCAAGTTGAGGAAGAAAGCTCCGCGGTCCGTTGTCCGATTTGCGAAATTTTTGCAAATCTCAGCGCTTAAAGTCGAGAAAACGGAGATTTTTTATGGTATAATCAGTCCCGTAAACAACTTGAAACGATGCCGGCGGATGAAGTTGTACATTTCGAAAGGAGAACTTAACAATGGAAAACGACGAGATTATAAAAAATGCGGTTAAGTATATTGGCAGATTTTATTGGAAATCCGGACTGAACATCGAAGAGGTTGCCGAGCATGCAGGATTTTCCGTTGATTATTTCAACAGAATCTTCCGTGCGCATACGGGATTCAATATCATGGCGTATGTACGGTTCAGAAACCTCAATAAAGCCTCGGAGCAGCTGCGTCACAGCGATAAGAGCATCCTGCAGATCGCACTCGACTCCGGTTATGAATCACATGACGGATTTACGCGCGCCTTTAAGACGCAGTACGGCAAAACGCCCGACGAATACAGGAATGAAATGAAGAATTCTCCCGTTATTTTCGCGGATTACGCTCTTAACGCTACCGCAGCCGCGCAGTTCAAAGCGGCGCTTCCGGACTTTTTCGAGATTGATTCCGATGATCTTATCGACACTCTGCTTAACCAAAATGCCGAACGCTTCGGCTACGATGCGATAACCGTCAGATGGAACGGCAGCTCTGTGCTTGCCGACAGCAAGCTTGTAAAGAGCGGCGGCTATGTCGCGTGCGATATGTTCTTTGATGAGGGAGCGTATCTGAATCTGAAGCTTCACGATGTTTCAATGCTCAGAGAGTATGTCGATAAGCTTTCGGCGCTTGAACCGCGGACTGTAAGCGTATGCTTTGACGAGGATACGGATGAGGATGCCGTGCGCTCCGCAATTGACGGAATTTCCTTCGCAAGCATGAAAACGCAGCGGGCGGCTATGTATTTCGGCGAGGCTAAGCGACTGCCCGATGAAGCCGACAGATATACGTTCAGAACCCTTGAACCCTCCGATCTCGATGCGGTCGCGGAGTGGAGCTCCAAAGCGCTGAAGAACGGAGATTGGGGCTTGAGAAGAAGCATCTGCGCGGACAGAAGCATACATCCGGACGACATCCCGTTCGGTATGTTTTCGGATGACGGCACTCTGATCGGAGTTGCGCGTCTGAGCTTCCAGGAAGCGCATGAATTCAGAATCAACAACTGCATAAGTACCATTCTGCTTCCCGAGTACCGCGAAGGACCGGAAAACAAATGGCTGTACCTTGCTGCTTTGAATGAAGTTCTGAAAACGGTTTTCATTCCGTATGAGGAAGAATACGCCGAAGGGCACGGCAAATTCAGCATGACCGATATCGGATACGATATCGTAAATACCTATTATATAATCGAATTTTGATGAAATGCATACCGCCCTTTCCGGGCGGTATGCATTTATATACGGGAAAATTGTATGTTTGAAAAAGAAATAAAAGAATTATACGAAAAAATCCCGCCGTCGGTGTGCGGGAAGGACTGCGCAAAATGCTGCACGAACATCATCCAATTTACTGCAAGCGAAGCAAAAATGATGGGCGGATACGAATGGGACGGTCAGTGCTCACACCTGATCGACGGTAGGTGCTCGGTATACGACAGGCATCCGCTGATTTGCAGACTTTACGGCACAAGCGAGCTTCTGCGGTGCGAAGGCTGCACACCGGAAAGATATCTTTCCGAAAAGGAGACGGAGGAGATCATACATATTTACGTCCGATACAGGAAAGCGGAGGAGGAACGCACGGTAAACGGCGGATAAAGCTTCGGCGAGAGGTAAGCGGTTTTAGGGATAGGCGGCGTATCGCAGGTCAAAAGTCCGCCGATCGTGCGGACGGCAAAATTGCGTCGGAGCGTGCGCGGCGTGTTCCGCACCGCCGAATATCGGATGCTTATTCGTCCTTCGGGTAAAACTGAATCTCCCCGCCGGACTCGCAAAGCGCGAGAAATATATCGCCGTATGAGCCGAGCTTTTCGGAAGCAAGCTTCTTTTTGAGCCATGCTTCGTCGAAGCCGAGCGCGCGCAGCC
>URSW01000149.1 GCA_900550625.1 uncultured Eubacteriales bacterium | reverse complement strand
GGCAGAAAACCCTGACGCTATATCCTTAACCGCCGTCATCTGCTGCTTCCAAACATTTGAGGCATTGCCGAGTGTATTCTGTATGCCGAACAGTGTATCAAAGTATTTTTTGAGTCTTTCGAAATCCTTGATATTGTTCATGGTGAGAACAAACTCATAAAGACCCTCCGTATTGATAAAGCTGAGCCGTGCCAAGGATTTCTTCTCAGTCTTATCACCGTTTTGAACGAGCTGCTCTTCATACTTATAGCTTCGCAGGTCGGCAATGCGGTAAACGCAGGCGCGGGTGGTCTTGCCGAACATCATAAACTTGTAATCGTTCCGGATATACGCCATCAGCCCGATATCCTCCGCCACATAGAGATAGGTGCCGAAGCGCTTCAGTTTTTTGCTTTTATCCTTTGTCTTTTTACGCGGAAGAAAATAGTATTCCCACAGCTTAGTGCCGCGCTCCACCTGTGTAAGATGTGCCTTGACGCCCTGAAGATTGCCGTGCACATAGTCATATGCCTTGAATCCTTTTTTTCTGCAGTTTTTGCGGCATATGCAGTTGCCGTCCGCCAACTTCTGTGTTTGGATCAGATTGATATTCGCGCCGCAAATCGCGCATTTATCAGCCATAATAAACCCCCTTTTTCTCACCGACAGTGTCGGTTTGTTTTTTTGTTTTTTCATGCTTTAGGCAAGGCGACAGAATGGTTCTTCAACTCATTGTCGCATCTTTCGAATTATCCGACGAATCCTCGGCTGCCTCATAATATCTGTCGGCAAGAAGATAGAAATAATTAAGCACCCTGTCACCGAGCGGTGTTTCCTTCTCAATAGTATTTCCGTCGGAGAAAGTTATTCCGGAACTGCGTGCCGGTGCGTCGGATATATGAAAAAGTCGTATCGGATTGCGATGCTTGTAAAGCCTCTCTATCTCACCGTCCTCGCAGATAATCCGAAGGAAATCCTCCGCATCTTCTGACGTTATCGGGATCGAGGCAAACGAGGTGTAATGCTCCTTCTGATTTCCCACAGGACAGTCTGCAGAGAAGAACCAACAGCCCTCCTCTTTTTTCAGGGCAAAGGAATACACAGGATTCCTTTCCGATCCGTAATAAGCGGTATTGATTAAAACGATATCACCGGCAGTGTATTTTTTACTTTCGCAGCAGCCGAAAAGCCCGAAAACCGGTAGGAGAGCAACCGCAACAGTCACAATCTTACATACGGTATGCTTCATTGTTTTATTGAAGCGGTCTGCCGCACTCCGGACAGAATTTCGGCAAACTCTGTCCGTCCGCCGGGCTCCAACCGCAATTTTCACAGCAGGAACACGTTACGGGTTTTACGGCACCGCAGTTTGAGCAGAATTTACCGTTGCTTTGCGAACCGCAGGAAGAGCATACCCATGCCTCACCGCCCGTCGGACGAGGAACGGAAGCGGTTTTCTCCGGACGGTTGTCTGTGGGTTCTATCCGTTTCATCATGCCCTCGCCATCCCAAACGCGATATCGCTCATCCCGGCGCATCAGAATATCCTCAAGCTCATGCATTCTTCGCTCATGTTCGCGGTACAAATCGGTGTAGCGGCTGTCGGGACGGTTTCCGTCGCTCAGCTCCAGCTCTATTTCATCAAACCAGGGTGAATCCACCCGGATCGTTACATTGAACTCATAGTCACATGTATAACGCGGAGGCACATAGCTCTTCTTATTTCCATCGGAATCCTCGAAATAAATCTCTTCCTTATTCTCTTGAATATCTGTGTCTACTCCGAGCACCTGCGAAAACGCAATAAGGTCGGGGTTGCCGCTGCGCCAGTTGGAAAGCCCGGTAACGACGAACCGTTCCCCTAAGGGATCGATATATACCTTTTTGCTCCCGTCAAAGGTGATCGACGGGGAAAAATCAGCAAGCTTTTTTTCATTTTCCGCACGGTAAGCAAGCTGGCGTCTGATGTCTTCTACGGTCGAGTTCCGCCGTTCGCTGAAAAACGGCGAGAGCTTTCTTGCGCAGTCCTTGCAGAGATTCCCGTCCTCCAGCTTGCGGTTTCCGAGAAGTCCGATTTTCTCACCGCAGATGTCACAGTATTTTTTGTCAAACAGTCCCATAATGTAATCCTCCGTTTTTTATTTATTTTTCTGCACAATCCATTTTGCATTGTTGACTTGTAAGCCAAACCCACAGAACGAACAGCAGTGATTTTCATCAGGCATAAAATTGGCACCACAGGACGGACAATCCTTTTCGACATAGAACTCGCCGTCCGCTTTTCTCTTTTCGGGATACCTTGCTCTTTGTATAATTAATCTTTTTTTAAATTTTTTTGTAAACGGCTTTTGATTTTCGGGAAGAAAGGTTTTTGTTCCGAAAATGTCAGCCGTAACGGTTGTTGTTTCTTCTGTGTGGGCAACTTTCAAAAGCTTAATTGTATCAACGCTGAAATCAAGCAGGTCTTCGTCGCTTTCATTCTCCCAAAAGTGTTCGTTTAAGCAGGCTCTGAGATAATTCTCGGAATATCTTGCGATTTTTCCCGCAAGTTTTTCTTGCTTAACTTTTCCGTAAATAATCGGTGTGATGATTACTCCGAAAGCAAGAACCGCCGCGCCGACACCGGCAGCGAGAGAAATCTCGGTATCCTCGATTAAATAGAGACACAGGAACACACATAAGAAAAGTATACAGCCGGACACAAGAAGTTGAAAAAATCTTTTCAGATTTGTGCTGATAGATTCGTAAAGCTCAAACGATTCGGTCTGCCAATCGTAAAACTCGTTTTTAATAACGGCACCGCAATATTCACAGATCACCTGCTGACTGACAAGTCTTACATCTGCGCCGCAGGACGGACACGTTATTCTCAGCATATCGGAATAATAGCTTTTCTTTTTTTCATTTCGGTCGGCGCTGCGGACGTGTCTTGACTGAAGTATTCTGAGAGATGAATTTTTACGGTATATCTCGTGCCGAACCGTGTTATCCTCGGTTGACTCAAAACGCTCCAGTGTGCTGCACATTAAAACCGATTCCCGCCATTCTCTGCCGTCATCGCTCCATGTTTCAAAGTCATTTTTAGGAACGGGAACAACATCTGTAACATAAATATTGCAGCAAAGGTTATTCTTATTAAGCCTGTTGATTTTACTGACAATTTTTTTTCGGAATGTCATATCCATTCTTGCAGGGAGAAGTTTTTGGTCCGCTTTTCCGAGCGGAATCAGAACTCTTTCAAAGGCTTTTCTTATATCTCTTCGGATTTTTGAATTCTGAAGGGGAGTGTCCTTTTTCGCAAGCAATCTTTCCAGTTTGGCTTTTTTAGAATTTTTGGAACAGTATTCCGAATAATCTATGGTGAGTATTTTATTACCGATATAGAATGTACATAATATAGCAAAGGAAGCCGCAATAAACAGTGATACTGATAAATCCATAAAAATACCTCTGATTTATTCCTTGCTGATCATTTCGTTTTCGCTTTTCTTTTTTCGGTTGTCTTTTGTAATGTCGCATATCATTATAACAACAAAGAACAAGCCGACGGGGATTGCCGCACAATAGAGCAGAAAATCAACGGGATTTCCCTCAGGAGAAATCTTGTAATCGCCTTTTGAGGTTTTGTAAACCTCGACGTCTATTGTGTCGCCTTTTCTCAATTTATCATAGGTATATTTTTTTTCGTAGCTGCTCGACCTTGCCCAGACACGTTCTTCACATTTTCCCTTATAGGTTTTTCCGTCAATAACATATGAAACTTTAAATTTATATGTTGTATACTTAACATCTCCGGAATCATCCTTACTGTCGTGGGTTGAAAAGTCATCAATAACGGCGGGAATTTTCCGTATATCGGTTGAGTTTTTATATTCCCTACTGTCGGTACGACTTGAAATTATACCGATAATTCCGGCAGCAATTAAGCCGATACCCAGAAACAAAAGCAATATGGAATATATATCTTTTTTCTTTTTTTTCGGTTTTTCAGTCACAATTGTTCCTCCTTTGGCAAACAAATATAAAACATCCTCCATAAAGTAATAATACATTATTAAAGCTGATCATCCGGAAAATTATTTCCCGCTTTTCTGATGGAAAGCTTGCCTTACTGCCGCAGTAACACTTTTAATACCTTGAAAAGCTCTTTTGCGGCTATGCCGTTGTATTTAACCGAAATAATGCTGCCGTCCGACAGCCTCCAGCCCGCGCTCAGCAGGCTGTCGGCTTCGTCGTATACGTTGTTTTCCGAGATTCGTTCGGTATAGCACCGAAACTTGCCGCTTTTCAGGATCTTTTCAACGCTTTTCAGCTGCTCGTCATTAAGCAGTACATCCTCAAGATCAATCCTCCTGCCCGTAATTAATCCGTAAATTACTGGTACATCGCCACTTGCGTTTAATTGGGTAATTC
>URSW01000148.1 GCA_900550625.1 uncultured Eubacteriales bacterium | reverse complement strand
CGTTTCTGACGGATATTCGGCGCCGGATGTGCCGGAGGAGGTCTTCCGGGACATCGAAGGAGAGTTTTGCACCTACTTGTTTTTCGAAAACATCTCGGGCGGGGTGCGAAAGTACACATGCACGGCGTGCCACGGCAGTTTCGAGCGCGGGGCGGCGGTTCTTCTCCGCACGGAAAGCGAGGACGACCGTGCGCTTGCGTCGGCGAAGCATCTGACCGAGGCGAGGTGCCCTTTATGCGGGACGGTCTCACAGGTGAGAAATGCGAGGTACTCGCGCACGGGGTGTTATGAGGCGAAGTTCAAAGCGATCTTCGTTCCCCTCACGCATGATGAGGTATGGGTCCGGTGCTTCGCCGTGGTTAAAAAATACCGCGACGTGATCGATCCTGCGGCGGAGCGGACGGAGTATTTCACCTACCGCCTCACACCGGGGACGGCGATTCAGTGGCGGCACGGCTGGACGGGAGCGGAGCGGGTGAAGGTGTGGCACGATCCGTTCATCTGGAACCACGGATACTACACGGAGAAGTACGACTATGACACGGTATGGGCTTCGGGGGAAATCGGGAGCATTGACGGGACGTTTCTCAAATACTGCGCATTCGACCGATACGACGGCGTGCGGGCGTTCAACGTGCCGCTCATGAAGTACCTGTGCTGGTACTGTCAGCATCCGCAGATCGAGATGCTTGCGAAGCTCGGGCATGATTCTCTGATAACGGAGATGCTCGAGCGGAACACGGACTGCCCGAGGCTTATCGATTGGACGTCGCGAAGTCCCGCCGCGCTCTACCGTCTCGACGGGCAGGAGTACCGGGAGTTTGCCGCGCGCCGCTGCGACACGGATCTTCTGCGTGCCTACCGTGCGCTCGAAGCACGGCTTGCGTGGGACGATGCCGAGTCTCTCTTTCGGGTCTGTCAGTGCTCGAGAGGGCGCGTGCGCGCCTTTGCCGCCGCTGCAAAGCGGTGGGGTGTGAGCGTGCGCGACGCTCTGCGGTATGTGCGGCGCGTTCACGGGAAGGAGTCGCCGGCTGACCGCTGTGCGAAGTGGGAGAGGTATTCCTCCCTTGCGCGCTCTCTCGGGCTTATCGGGAAGATCGAAGCTTTTCCTCCGAAGCTTTCCGCCGCTCTCGCGCGGCTCGAGTTCCAAAGAGCCGAAGCCGAGATACGGGACCGTGTGGAGGCGGCGAGGAGCGAGGCGGCCCGCGCCGAAAAAGCGCTCCGGGAGAAGTTCCCGAGGGTCGGCGAGATATGCAAATCTCTCCGCGGCGCATACGCCTACACGGACGGAAAGTATGAGATCGTTGTTCCGGAGGGGATCGCGGACATTGTTGCGGAGGGGATCGTGCTCGGGCACTGCACTGACGCGCGGCGGGTCGAGAGATATCTCGCGCGCATCACGGAGGGCGAGAGCTTCATCATGTTTCTCCGGAAAGCCGAAGCACGCGGTGTGCCGTGGTACACGCTTGAGGTCGAGCCGGGCGCCCATGTGCGGCAGAAGCGCACGCTCAACGACACGCAGGGCAGCGATCTTGCGGATGCGGAGGCTTTCCTGCGCAAGTGGCAGTCGGCGATCTCCGGGCATCTGAGCGCGGAGGAGATACGCCGCGCGGAGATATCGCGCATCAAGCGGCTTGCGGAGTTTGCAAAGCTCCGTGCGGACGGGGTCACGGTCAGGTACGGGGATTTTGCGGGGCAGCTTCTCGCGGACATCCTCGAGGGGGACCTCATGGAAAATGAAAGCATTAAAGGAGAAAAGATATGTCGGACGTAATTTGCGCCGAGGGGCGCGACACTACATACGAAACTGCGCTCGAGCTGCATGAGGCGATCATGCACAGCGCGCAGGCGGCGGCGCTCTCGCTCATGGAGATGTGCCGTGGGCTCAAAAAGATGAGGGACACGCGCTTATACGAGTCCCTCGGGCATTCGTCGTTTGACGATTACTGCGAAAAGATGGCGGGCATACGCGCCCGCCAGGCGTACACGTACATTGCGGTGTACGAGCGCTTCGGCGAGGCGCGGCTTGCCGCGAACGCCTCGCTCGGGGTGACGAAGCTCGAGCTTATATCCCGCCTGCCCTTCTCCGAGCAGGACAGTGTACTCGAGGCGGCGGGACTTGAGGGCATGAGCGTCGCGGAGCTGCGCGCCATGGCTGAGCAGTACCGCACGGTCGGTCGGCAGACGGACATGTTTGCCGCAGCGGAGGGAGAGCCGGAGGCGGCGGACGCACCGGGCAGTGTCCCGGAGGAGGTGCTTGAGAAGGTTCGGCTTGAAGTGCGCGAGGAAAGTGCGGCAGAGACCGCCGCGCTGAGGGCGCAGCTTGAGGAAGCCGAAGCGAAGCACAGGGCGGAGCTTGATGCGGAAAAGGCGAAGCGGCGGGATGAGGTCGAGGCTGCGGTGAAGCGACGTCTGAAGAAGGAAAGCGCCGAAGCGGCGGCGAGAGCCGCCGAGGAAGCGCGGAGCCGTGCCGAAGAGGAGGCTGCGGAAAAGTACGGGGCGGAGCTCGACGAGCTTCGCCGTGCGGCGGCGGAGGCGTCGGAGATATCGGAAGGGCTCAGGGAGCGGCTGAAGAACGCGGACGGGCAGTATGCGACGCTCAAGGTATATTTTGCGGCGATAAGGGAGAATTTCGTGCGTGCGGCGGAGCTGATCGGCACGTTCGACGGCGGCGATCGGGAGAAGTACACGGCGGCATTCGTGAAGCTGCTTGACGCTCTGAGGGAGGAGGTCACGAACAAATGAAAATAAAGAAGATATATCTTGCGGGGCCGATCACGGGGGTTTGCGGATACCGCGAAGCTTTCCGGAAATGGGAGGAGCACTACAGGGGACGCGGGTACACGGTTCTGAATCCGGCTGTCCTCCCGGAGGGGCTTTTGCCCGAAGAATACATGGCGATCTGCTTCACGATGCTTGAGGTCGCGGATGCGGTCGCGTTCCTGCCGGGGTTTGAGTCCTCGCGCGGGGCGATGCTCGAGATGCGCTTTGCGGAGTACGCGGACAAGCCGATGATACGCGCCGGGGACGGGGCGGTCTGCGGCGGGACGGAGTGGCCTCATGAAGGGTGAAAGCTGTGTGATCTGCGGTGCTCCGATCCCCGAGGGGCGTCAGGTCTGTCTTTCGTGCGATGCGGTGCACCGTGCGCCGAAGCGGCTGACGTGGAGTGCGGGCGGCTTCTGGGGAGTGGTCGGGACGGACGTGCGCCGTGTAAGCGGTGCGCTATACGGTGCGCTCTTCAAGCTTAAGGATTACGAGGATACGGGGCTTTCGCCCGACGAGGTTCGGGCGATGCTCGATGACAAGAACGGATAAAAAAAGGAGCGTCCCGAGGGATGCTCCTGCCGGAACAAAGTCATTCCGGATTTCCGAAGTGTCTGCCGATATCTCTGCCGCCGTACATCACGCGCAAAACTGTGACCTTGTGTTCGTCTTTATCGGGGACATAGAACACGAGGTAATTATCGACGGGCATTATGCGGATGTTGCGGGACTGATGTTTCGGCGAGTCATATACCCGATATCGCTCGGGCATGATGTCAAGCGATGCGATTGCCTCTTCGAGCCGCGAAAGCTGAGAGAGTGCATTCTGCTCGGCTCGAAGCTCGAGCGCGATATACCGAAAAATCTCAAGAAGGTCGGCTTGCGCCCGCTGTGTCAGCACTACCGAGTAATTCATGATCCGATTCCCCGGCGGACATTGTCAAACGCCTCTTTTACGGGAACGCAGCGTCCCGCCTGCATATCCTCGCAGCCCTTTTCAAGCTCCGCGTCCAGCTGAGCGTCGCTCATGCGGCTGACATCCGGTGGATGATCGGGCAGTCTCACGTCAAACGGAAGTCCGTTGTTGAGGATGATCTGGCGGTAAAACATTGTGATCGCGTTCGAGGCGGGGATCCCGAGAGCGGCAAGGATTTCCTCCGCCTGCTCTTTCAGCTCGGGTTCGATTCGTGCGTTAAGGTTTGCAGATTTAGCCATGTCAAATCTCCTTTCGGCTTTTGTACTGTATATATTATACACCATTGTGCGCACATTGTCAATACAAATATCAAGGGTTGTAAAAAAAGCTACATAATAATTTCTGCGCGCGCGAGAGCGCGCGTATACGGAGAGCTCCGGCGAGGGACGCTTTCGTCTGCGGGGTCGGCACCCGCGCTCTCCTTCCGGCATACGAACAGAATTTTCACCGCGCGCGTGCGCGGTTGCGCCCTTGTATGGGATATTAACTTAAGGAGCATTTCGGAGAGGAGGAACGTCGGAGGACATCCGACGGGACGGAGGAGAATGAGCGTATTCTACAGGACGGTCGAGACGTACGGAGGAGACTACATGGAGGCGGACTGCTTCCCCGTATTCACCGAATCACCGATTCGCGGAAAGAAGAGGCGGGCGCGGTT
>URSW01000147.1 GCA_900550625.1 uncultured Eubacteriales bacterium | reverse complement strand
CTCTACAGCCGCCGTTCCCGCACGCTCGCCCGCGTCGAGAACGCGGTCGATGTCGCGCTCGATTATGCGTCCGTGAGGTCCGCTCGCCGTGACCTTCGACATGTCGGCTCCGGTGGAAAGCGCAAGATTCTTCGCCCTCGGCGAAATGAATACGCGGTTTCCGCTCCGTGCGGCTTCCGTTCCGACGACCGCCTTCGCCTCAGCCTTTTCTCCGACCGCCTCGGCGGCCTCGGGCTTCGCCTCTGCGGCTGATGCAGATGATGCGCCTCCGACAACGGAGGAAATATCCTCGCCCTCCTCGCCGATCACGCACACATTCTCAAGGCAGTCTACGACGTCTCCCTCGCCGTACATTATCTCGAGCACCGTTCCCGATACCGGAGACGGCTCGTCAAATGCCGACTTGTCGGTCTCGTAGGAGAAAAGAATCTCTCCCGCCTCGACCCGATCCCCCTTCTTCTTGTTCCAGGAGGTAATGATACAGTTTTCAACGCTTTGTCCCTGACGGGGCATTATTACTGCTGTTGCCATTTATTCTCTTCCTTTCGGATTATTTATAAACCGTTTTACCGCTTACCGCACATCCGTGCATATCACGCGCACGCCGTGAGACTGCGCCTGCTCGCCGAGCTCCGCCGAAAGCGGTCGGTCGGTGATGAGTACGCTCACCCCCGCAAGCGTGCAGAAGGTGTACGGCAGACTGCGCTCTATCTTCGATGAATCCATCAGCATGATGACCCGACTCGCCTTCTCCGCCACATAACGCTTCAGCTCGCATTCTGCGTAATTCCCTCCGGTGAAGCCGGATCGCGCCGACAGCCCCGACGGCGACAGGAACGCGGCATCGATGTTCACATCGGCAAGATACCTCATCGCCTGAAGCCCCGAAACCGACTGATAATCGCGGTCGAGACGTCCGCCGACGATGTTCACGGTGCTCTGACCGCTGCGGCACAGCTCGAGCGCAAGCGCCGGATTCGTCGTGGTGAAGGTGAAGCGTCCCGCGGGAACGAAGGACGCCATACTCTGCACGGTCGAACCCGAATCGAGGAATATCGATCGGTCGGTCTCGAGAAGCTGCGCCGCGCACTGCGCGATGCGCTCCTTCGGGAGCACGTTCGAATTCATGCGCGCGCTCATCGCCTCGTCGGTCGATGAGGTGATGAACCTCGCGGAGCGCGCCCCGCCGCGTACCTTTATCGCCTCGCCCGAATTCTCGAAGTATTCGATATCGCGGCGCAGCGTCATTTCGGAGACATCGGGGAAAAGCGCGCCAAGCTCTTCGTAAGACAGAAACGGTTTGATTTTGAGAAGCTCTCTTATCGCTTCCCGGCGCAGTTTAGTCAAGTGCGTCCCTCCGTTCTGTTAAATTCACATAATTTTAACACGAAAACTGTGAATTTGTCAACGGTTTTTGTGAATTTTTATCATGCCCGACGGGATTTTTTCACCAAAACGAAGAGCCAGCCGTTTCAAAACGGCGGGCGGGGTTTACAGTCATCATTTATAGGACACGGAAAGAATATTTTCACAAAAAGGACTGACCGAAAGATAGCTGTCAGAAAAACGGATATACCTCTTGTCATATGTCATGAATTTGTTTTTTTCATCGGCAGACGAAAAGTAAAACTTGGTTCTGTCAGGCGGTTTGTTTTTTGAAAGATAGTCAAACGCGCCGTCGGCAGTATCGAAGCTCAAACACCCGTATGAAGAGCAATGCGTTGCTTCCGGGATTATATTTTCCAATGTTCCGGGGATATAATAGTATTCGGCTTCACCGTGCTCCATGTAACACTCTTTGTCACACATCATAAAAAACTCACGGTAATCCTTACTGCTCATCCATGTGGTATCAATGTGATACCATGCATTGTCGATGCAGATCATGTTCCAAGCATGCATCTGCTCAAATGAGGTGACATAAATCGTTTCAAGCCCGGCTTTCTTGCATAAAAAGTCATATGCTTTTGAATAACCGTCACAAACAGCCTCTTTCTTCAAAATCGGTCCGGCGGCGCTTACAAGCCAACTGTCCGAGCTCCGGTCTTTATAGTCAGACGGAGATATCACATTGTCAACAAACCATTTTGCAATCGCAAATGCCTTTCCGCTCTCGGTTCCGTCATATGTGAGGTCGTTTAAAATACCGTCCGCCGCTTTGCTTAACTCGGGGTATTCCTCATAGATAAAACCACTTACAAAACCGTCGTCGAAAAAGAAAATTCCGTCTGTATATTCCTGCGTTCCGAGACTGTCCCGCGAAAGGAAATTCGTCAGTATTTCTTCCAAGGCAGTATAATTTGCCGCAATTATTTTGTAAGCAAGCATAAAATCATACCACGATATCCTTCGCTCAAGATTATATGTTTCACCGACCGAAAATGAGCCGTCCAACGCCCTGCAAAGTGCGTCTCCGATAGCGTCATACGCCATTTTCTGATCTTCATTGAGTGTTGAATATGCCGAAACTGTCCACGGATTCGGATAAAATTCAATTTTGATTTGCGTAGTTGTTTCGCCGCTTACAGGAGATGTTTCACCCGGTGCTGTCGTCAAGTTATCAGAAGTTTCGGCTGAATTGTCGATTTCCGCAGAGCCGTTGCTCATGTACAAACTGTTGCAGGAAGTTAGTATAAACAAAAGCAACAGAAAAGTGCAAAGGATCTTTTTCATGATATTTCCTTTATACCCGACAGGCGGTAGAATAAGAACTCGTCGTCAATCACCTTGTCGAATCTGTACTCCATTTTTCTGATATTTTCATGTGCGCCCAAGTCGGGCCCGTAGTATGTTTCTACCGTTGCAATTAATTCCGTATCGGTTTCGCTGATTTGCGGCTTTTTTACTTTTTCATTTTCATCGAAGTCAAGATAATACAAATCCCCGTTCCAGTAACCCCGAGCATAGCTGACAATGTACGTGTCGGTTTCCGCGGAATAGAAATCAGCTCCGCCTTCCATTGATGAACGGTACGGCGAAAGATCACCGGGATTCGGGAGCAGATTCCCGGCGATACGTTCAAGCTCTTTTCCCGGAATTCTCATAAAAAGCTTTTCCTCATCTGTTTTGACGAAATCCAATTTATCTTTATTGCAGAAGCAAAAGAGAAGACTCAGGTACAAAATATTGTTTTCCGAAACATCGTCACCGCGCTGATACGGCTCATGAAAATAACTCACAAAATACTGCAGATATGATTCAATATCCATTTTGAACGTATAATCATTTGAAGATGTCGGCACTTCACTTTCCTTGCTGTATTCGGTCCCGGCATTTTCAAGGACACCGAAGTAATCAAATAACGAAGCACATGACGAAAAAGAAGTCAATATCAACACTGTCGACAGAAATAAGATAATTATTTTTTTCATCGAAAAACCTCCTAAATCCGATCAATTCCGACAATTTTGCGTAACATGAAATTCCGGTTCGGACATTTCATGCTTTACTTTGTCACTAAGATATACGACATACCAAACGCTGTGAGGAAAACTCAAGGCATTCGCGGTGCGCCTGCATCGGCAAAATGAATCCGTAAAAGTTTGAAAAGGGGCTTACACCGAGTATTCCGGCATCCGGAGTATCCGGAGAAGTAATGTCCGAAATATTCGACGGCTCGGAGCTCTGCGTTCTCTCAAGCATCCGCGCCACGGTATATGTTCCGAACAGCTCTCCCGAATGATACACCTGTACCGTCATGCCCTCCTCTATTCTGCCTTCGAATATCTCCCGATCATCCGAAAACACCCGCGCACCGTCTCCGGAAAATGTTTCGATGTCGGATATCAGGTATTCCACCCTGTTGCCGTCGTATACCCCGTATATCATCATTGTTTCGTCGTCGAAAGTATAAAGAGCTCCGTGGTGATGAGAAGAAGCAGCCGCTTCCGTGCAGGTAGTTAATGTGGACGACCTTCTTCTTCTTCAACTTGATACAGTAAAATAGAAATTTCGCATTCCGATGTAAGATCGATCATATTCTTTTTTTCATGGTATATATAAATCTTCACATTATCATTGTTCCACCCATCGTAAGTAAAAATTGAACAGTATGCCCGCGGAGTAACTATGCCGTCTTTCCCCGTTTCCAGATAGTGAATCCCATCAAGCTTCGAGATCTCTTCTATGCTCAACGTCTCGTAGTCTCCGATAAACATTTTTTCGGGTGAAATACGGGAAATACCCCGGCATAGTCTTTTTGTCTCATCATCTATAATGTAGTACTCAAATCCTCCCTCCGAATCAATCTTACTCTCGCTTGAAGGCCATTCGGGATAGTAAATCCAATAATACCCATAACCGTTTTCAAATTTGTAATGAGACCCGCCTTCAAAGGCAGCAAACCCGGTCATATTACCGTGCTTCGCTGTCAGCTCGGCATATGTCATCTTGTATTCACTCAGAAGGTCGGTGT
>URSW01000146.1 GCA_900550625.1 uncultured Eubacteriales bacterium | reverse complement strand
GCCTTCGTCTTTGCGCGGTTCCAATCCGCGCCGCCCATTTTGGAAAGCTTGACTCCCGCGCTGTCAGACGAAGCGCCGATATACTTTGACACAAGCGAAAGCTGATCCACGGGAAGATAAAGCTTATCGCTCCCGGCGTAATTGATGAGGATGTAATCTCTCGACACTCCGCCGACGCTCAGATTTTCGATTCCGGCATACTGACCGATACCGTATGCCTCATGCACCACATAATCTCCGGGATTGAGATCGGCATACGACATGATCGCCTCGGTGGAGCTTTTTTTGACCTTCCCGGCTCTCCTCTTTCTCATTCTCGAAAGAATGCCGCGGCGCTGTGACGACGACGAAAGATCAAGGAAAGCAAAGCGCGGCGAGTCAAGCTCGAATCCGGCGAAATATTCGCCCGTCAGGGTGACGATCGGCAGAGTCTTTCCCTTCTTGGAGAGATATTCGTCGAATATCTCCTCACCGTCACCGTCCCCGTCGCCGGCGCGGACAACGCTGTACCCCTCATTCACGAGAAGGCGCGCCGTCTGCTCCTCCTCCGCCGCGGTCGAGCAGAGCACGCAGGCAAGAGTATGCCTCGATTCATACGACGCGATATCCTCGAGCAGTCTCTGCGTATTTCCCTCGTATGCGGGAATGTGGCGGCTCGGAAAATCCGCGCTTATACCGTCCGCGCTCCGCAGGAAGGTGTCCGTGATGACCGTCGGTACGTTTACCGAAAGGCGGTCTATTTCTGACATATCCTTCATGTAAGCACCTGACGTTTTCGCAAGCTCGCCGCTCTCCTTCATGTCGGAAATGCTGCAGTCGCAAAGCGTAAATGCCGCGTCTGCGCGCTCGCGGCATGCTCCGTCCGACACGACGATTATCTCGTCGGCGTAATCGGTGAGGCAGCAGCCCTCGCTGAATATAAGCGGAAGATATTTGTCCGCAAAGTTCACGTCCTGCGAATTTTCAAGCGCGTCAAGCTCGGCACGAAGTGTCTGCTCCGCCGCGCTTCCCTTTACACGCGATATCTGTCTTGTCACGCTCTCACGCAGGCTCCGCCGTTCCTCGTCGCCGAGGATCACCTCAAGCGTCGGCGGTATTTCGATCGAGTCCGTCTCCTCTCCCGTAAATCTCTGGCTTTCAAGTGAAAAGTATCCCATGCGGTCAACCTCATCGCCGAAAAGCTCGATCCTCACCGGATGCATGGACGGCGCGTAAATATCGACGATCCCGCCGCGCAGCGCAAACTGCCCGCAGCTCTCCACCATGTCGCATCTGCGGTATCCCGCGCCGTTCAGCCTTATCGCAAGCTCATCGGTATCTATCGGTGAATTGCGGTCGAGGCGGATCGTCCGCACCGCAAGCTTCTCCGGAGGCATCGTAAGCTGAAATGCGGCGGCGGGCGTCGAAACGACGGTGAAGCTGTCGTTTTTCATCATCCGATAAAGCACCGCAAGCCTCTCATGCTCGAATTCATGGGAGGCAAGTATGTTGTTGAAGTTGTAATCCCTCGCAGGATAGAACGCGCATTCCCGATCGAGCGACGATATGAAGGAGGCTGTTTTCCGTGCTTCGGCATCGTCGGGACACAGAATAAGCGTTCGTCTCGGACTGTCGGAAATCGCCGCGCAGAACAGCGGCAACACTCCCTCGCAGAGTCCCGACACTCTTATCGGACGCCGCCTGCCGGGAGGGGCGCTTTTGTTCATGCTCTGCCGCACGAATTCGGCATCCGGAGAACGCAGAAACGCATTTACGAGAATTTTATTGTTCATGTATATCGAAAACCGTGCCTTTCATCTTTTGCCTCGGATTTCCCGGGCGTCACCGGAGATTACGTACCGGACGCACTCCGTCGGATCGGTTCCGCATCCCGCGTGGTCGCGACACATTTAAGTCATTTGACTAAAACTCGTCCGTTCGCCCGGAATCCCGTAATATCGGGAGATCGCGAGGGATCACGCTTTGCCGTTATATTTCGACATCGCATCATTTATGCGTTTGTCTAACACAAGCGGAAGCGCGTCGTTGACCTTTTCAAAGCACTTCATCAGCGCCTCCTGATCCTCCTTCGGAAAAACTCCGAGAACCCATGCCGCAAGATCGTAATCCTTGGAGGGCTTTTCGCCCACGCCGATTCTGAAGCGCGGAAAATTCTCCGAAGAGATATGGGAAATTATACTCTCGATTCCGCGGTGTCCGCCTGCACTTCCGTTTTCGCGGATGCGGAGCGTCCCCGGAGCAAGATATATATCGTCCACGATCACGGCGATGTTTTCGGGTTGAATCTTGTAAAACGACGCCGCCTCCGCGATCGCCTCGCCGGAATTGTTCATGTATGTTTCCGGCTTCATGAAAAGCACGCCCTTTGCGCCTATCTTTCCCTCGGCGCACATTGCCTTGAAGCGCAGACGGAATTTTCCGAGCTCGCGCTTCTGTGCGATGTAGTCGATCGCAAGAAATCCGGCATTATGCCTCGTCCTCGAATATTTCTCGCCGGGATTTCCGAGACCCGCGACTATATAAGATATTCCCACAGTGCTCTTTTCACCGCCGGAAGATATTTTTTTGAAAAGATCGAAAATATCAGCCATGCAAACTCCTTCGGCACGATTCGCCGTAACGCAAAATATCCGCCGTTTTCGTTTTCGCGGCGGTCGTAGAATTATTATCTTTATTATACCTTTTTATGCTCGAAAGTTCAAGAGCGATTTTATAAAAATCCGTATAGTTTTTGTGACTGCGCTTTCCTCAAGCGGAAAAATCCATCTGCATTTCCTCCAGGCATCGCCGAAATTGTAAAAATAGCATTACAAAACGGAAACTTTTAAGATTCTCTCTTGTATTATTATCTTTATTACATTATAATCTATATTATACAGATATGAATTCACACATTTTTCGCAGCACGGAATAAATCCGTCCGTTCTGCGCAAAATTTAAAGGCCGAAGAAAGGCTTGGTTTGAATATGGGATCAAGAAAAATTCCGACTTCCAAAAAAAATTACGCCGAATACGATGAGTCGACAGAACTTGAGTTCACCGAAAATCCCGGCGGAAATCATGAGGACGATCCTTTTCTCGACTCGCTCGACAAGCTGAGGGAAAAGGATATCTCGGGAGCAAAGTCTCCGAAGAACGGCAAGAAAAAGAAGATCTCGCCCGTGCGCACCGTGACGCTGGTTATCAGCCTCGCCGTTTTTGTCACCTGCGCAGTCTATCTTGTATTTAATCTCATACAGAAAAAGCAGGGGCAGGAGTTTTACGACAACCTTGCAAAAGAATATTTCGGCGGGATCTCCTTTTCGGGAGGCGAACAGAAGGACGACGGTGCGGTCAAGCGCCTGGTGAAGATCTCATCGGCATCGAAGGTGCTTTGCTTATCCGATCGTCTCGCTCTCGGCGCAAATGTCGTATCCGGAGATTATGACGAAAAGCTCGCGGAAATGCGTGCGAGTCTTACCGCCCTTTCGGAGCAGAATCCCGACACCTACGGCTGGATCACCGTTCCGGGAACGAATATCAACTACCCGATAATGCAGACCTCGGACAACGAGTTCTACCTCGACCACATTTACGACGGCTCCTACCGCGTAGTCGGTTCGATCTTCGCCGATTGGAGAAACAACAAGACAATATACCGCAATTTCAACACAGTGCTCTACGGTCACAACATGACCGACGGCTCAATGTTCCACGATGTCGTCGCGTTTCTCAACGAGGACGTTTTCAGAAACACTCTGATATACATCTACACCATGGACGGAGTGTATGTTTATGAGCCCTTCTCCGTGTTTGAGACCCGCGCGGACTACAACTACTTCCGCACGGAGTTTGCAAGCACGGCGGACTTCATAGCTTTCGCCGAGGAAATGCAGCGCAACTCGAAATTCCAGAAGAATATGGAATTTCTCTCGACAGACAGAATGATAACGCTTTCGACCTGCACGAACAGTACGACGCAGATCGGGCGCTACTGCCTCCAGGCAAAGCTTGTTCAGGTCATAAGCTGATGATGCACCTTGTATGTCCGCTGTGCCGCGAGCTTCTTTGCGAAAAAGAAAGCTCGCTTGTATGCCCCGCAGGTCACTCATACGATATCGCGCGGAGCGGATACGTCAATCTTCTGCCGCCCGGAAGACGTTCCAACGCACGAACCGGGGACGATTCCGGCATGGTCGCCGCACGGCGGGATTTTCTCTCGCGCGGATACTATGACAGGTATGTGACTGAGAGTGCCGAGGCTGTGAAGTGCTTTCTCGACAAAAATCCGGAATTTCTCATAGACGCCGCGTGCGGAGAAGGTCATCACACCCGTATTCTTTCGAAGGTATCGGGAAGCGCGCTCACGCTCGGTGTTGATGCGTCAAAGAAAGCAGCCGATGCTGCGGCGAGATCGTCCCGAGATGACAAAAGCATTTCCTTCATCGCGGGAAACATCTTTGATCT
>URSW01000145.1 GCA_900550625.1 uncultured Eubacteriales bacterium | reverse complement strand
GAAGGGCCACGGCGAATGGCACACAGCGCAGGCGGAAGCCGACCGCGCGCTGAACGAGCTTCTCACCGAGGATGCTCTCGAGGCAAAGCTTCTTGCAACGCGCGACATGGCGACTCGCCGCGCTGAGGACGTCCTCTTCGAGGGAAGCGGATGGGGTGCGCTTGAAATAAAGCTGCGCGAAAGCATGGGCGTCGAAAAGAAGATGACGCCCCACCTCGACTTCGGCGAGTGCGGACCCGAACAGGCGCAGTGGCTCTCTCTGCTCGAGGAGTCCTTCTTCCCCGAGCCGGACGTGCTCGAACGCCCCGCTTCCTATATGCTCCAGCCCGAGTGGACGCAGATGCTCGAGAAAGCGTGCGAGACCGTGGACAGATTCAATTGGTACGCGCATCTCCAGCTCAGCATGATCTATTTTGCGATGAGACGCATCGACGATGCGGAGCGCGAAGCCGCCGCGTCGCTGAATCTGAAGATATCGCCGTGGGGTCTCTACACGATGGCTCACGTCGAGCTTGAAAAGGACAACAAGAACGAGGGCGCGCTCCTCTGCATGCGCGCATCAAAGATGCTTCCGCGCGATCTGTCAATCGCAAAGGAGGCAATGACGCTTCTCGTCTGCCTCAGAATGTACGATCAGGCGCTTGCGCTCCTCAAAACATTCCCGGAGGAAATACAGGAGAACGGAAGAATCCGCGTGTATGCGCTTATGGCGAACGTGCGGCTCGGCAACATCGAAGAATCGGAGAAGATCCTCTACGGAAACGGCGGTCTTGTGATCCCCGACGTCCGCGAGGGAGAGACTCTTGTGACCGAGATGTGGTGGGAGCTTGAAGAGCTGAAGGCAAAGCGCGACGGACGCGAATTCAGCCGCCAGACCGCCGAGGTTCCGGCGATGTTCGATTTCCGCACGGCGGGACCGAGACGAAAGAGCAAAAAGAAATAACGGATATTTCCGAGGGGGTATCTTCAAAGATCCCCCTCCTTTTTGCGGCGGACGGTCCGTAGGCAGCTGCCGACGCCCCGTCCGCATCGGGCTGCGGTCATCGGAAAATCTCCGCGGAAGCGGCGAGCGCGATCCTCAGACGCAATTTATTTTCGGAAAATCGAAGAAACTTATTGCACACGGTGTCCGGCTGTGATATACTTTGAAAAGCAAATGCGATCTCTGCCGAAAAACGCTTTCGGCACCGCTCACGCAAAAATTTTCGGATCCCGCAATTTCGCGGATAAACCCGGACAGGAAAGGTACGGTCAATTAAAATGGCTATCAGAATCGGAATCGTCGGCTGCGGCGCAATCGCAAATCTTCACGCAGCCAGCTATCAGAAGCTCGGCGATCGGGTCGAGCTCGTCGCCTGCTGCGACGTTGAAAAGGAGCGCGCCGACGCTTTTGTCGAAAGATACGGCTTCAAGAAAAGCTACTCCGACGAAAAGCAGATGCTCGAGGAATGCGAGCTTGACGCGGTCAGCGTATGTACATGGAACAGTCAGCACAAGCCCTGCACGATGCTTGCGCTCGACGCGGGAGTAAACGTGCTCTGCGAAAAGCCCATGGCGATGAACACCGCCGAAGCTCTCGAGATGGAAGAATGCGCCCGCCGCAACGGCAAGCTTCTCATGATCGGCTTCGTCCGCCGTCACGGAAACGACGCGGCGACCGCGCTCGACTTTATAAACAAGGGATACCTCGGAGACATCTACTGCGCGAAGGTATCGTATCTCCGCCGCGCCGGCTTCCCCGGCAACTGGTTCGGCGACAAGTCCTACTCCGGCGGCGGTCCGCTGATCGACCTCGGCGTTCACGTCATCGATCTCTCCCGCTACCTCTGCGGAAATCCGAAGCCCGTCACCGTATTCGGTGCGACCTTCAGCAAGCTCGGCGCAAGAAAGAATCTGAAATCCGTCGTTCTCCCCTGGGAGAGCACCTCGGACGTAAAGAAGAAGGAATACAAGTTCGACGTTGAGGACTTCGTGACCGCGATGATCCGCTTCGACAACGGACTTCTCGTAACGGCGGAAGCAAGCTTCAGCCTGAACATCGAGAAGGACACCGGAAACGTCGAGCTGCTCGGGACAAAGGCGGGTCTCACGCTTTCACCGTTCGTTCTCCACACCGAGTGCAACGATATGCTTGCAGACACCGTTATCCGTGCAAACATCGGCGAGGGCGATTTCTTCCGCGCCGAGATGGAGAACTTCGTAAACGCGATTGAGGGGATCGCGCCCTGCAAGGCTCCCGCCGAGGACGGAGTCGAGCTCATGCGCATTCTCGACGCGATCTACGAATCCGCCGAGACCGGCAAGTCCGTCGATATCGTAAGATAAAAATTCACGCCTCCCCTGCGCGGGCGGAGCTTTTACAGCTCCTCCCGCGTTTTTCGTTCTTCTGACGGGCAGGCACGAAAGGAATGCGGTCGGCGGAGGTAAGCGGGGGCGGACACCGCAGCGCGCGGCGGTACGGTGTATGTACAAGCCGCACGAACTCACTCCGCGGGGGGCGAGGTACGGGCAAAATCCGAATGAAGTGCAGCGTGACATAATGCGAGCGTGCAAAGGCACAGCAAATCTGCACGGGAGGCAGAACCTCGACAGACGGCACGGAAAAAGCACGGTAAAGCCCGCGTCATATGCGTACACTGACAAAGCGATGGCATGTCGTGCGCGGCGCGGTGAATGAACGGCGAAGGAGCACAACGACGGCAGAGCGGAGCGGCGGTTTTCGCTCTCAGTTTCCGAATTACGTTGTTTTAACAACGTAATCTGATTTGCAGCACGCGAAAATCCCCCTGCATGCGGCAAGCCGCGCCGTCCGAGGGTGGTTCTGCGGCATATCGCACCTTTTTCAAAAAGCGGTATCATGCGCTTCCGGCGACAGTCGCCCCTTTATTGCCAAGCCCTGCCTTTACCGCAGAACTGCGCCCTTCCCACAGAACCGTATCTTTCCCGCAAGCCGCACGTTTCCGCTGAGCCGTACCTTTTCCGCAAACCGTGCCTTTTCCGCAAACCATACCTTTCCCCGAGCCGCGCCCTTCCGCGAAAAAGAATCCTCCTCGCTCATCGCGGGAATGCCCTTTTTTCTTCCTCCGTCCTTGACACCCGGCGGAGGCGGTGATATAATAAATTATTCAAGCGGCGCGAACCGTCTCTTCGGCGGTATGCTGTGATCTGCGTTCAGTGAGGTCGAAATGAACAAACAGTTGATAGTGGTAAAGGTGGGAACTTCATCGCTCACGGGAGCGGACGGAAGCATGTCCCCCGAAAAGGTCGGAAACATCGTCCGGCAGATCGCCGATCTGCGCGATGCGGGGCACAGCGTTGTGCTTGTTACCTCCGGCTCGATCGCCGCCGGATTCCGCCGCCTCGGATACGGCTCGCGCCCGACATCGGTCGCGGCAAAACAGGCATGCGCCGCCGCAGGTCAGGGACTTCTGATGGAAGAGTATACGAAATTCCTGCTCGACCGCGGATATGTCAGCGCACAGCTTCTTCTCACGCGCGGAGACTTCGTTGACCGGAGGCGCTACACGAACGCATTCAACGCACTCGAGCTCCTTCTGAAGAAGGGCGCCGTCCCGATCGTGAACGAAAACGACACAGTATCGCTCGAGGAGCTGAAGCTCGGAGACAACGACACCCTCGGCGCATATCTCGCGGCAATGCTTCACGCAAATCTTCTCATACTTCTCACCGACGTTGACGGGCTGTACACCGCAAACCCGTCGAAGGATAAGACCGCGCGCCGGATCGACAGGATCGACAAAATCACAAAGGATATCGAAAATGCGGCAGCGGGCACCGGATCGTCAAACGGCACGGGCGGCATGATAACGAAGATCCGCGCGGCGAAAATTGCGACACGTGCGGGAGTGCCGGTATTCATAACCTCCTCGTCGGGCGAAAATCCGATCGTGAAAGCCGTCTCCGGCGAAGGCGTGGGAACTCTCTTTACCGCGCGTTATTCGCTCAAGACGAAGCTGCAGTGGCTTGCATTCTATGCGCAGGCATCGGGAAATCTGTTCGTCGATGCGGGCGCCGCCGACGCGGTGATGAAAAACGACCGCAGCCTTCTCCCCGCCGGGATAGTCGCGGTCGAGGGAGATTTCCGCCGCGGTGACGTGGTGTGCGTATACAGAACGGAAACCCACGAATACCTCGGGCGCGGCATCGTGAAATATTCGCGCGACGAGCTTGCCGAGATGATCGGCTCGGATTCCGCGGCAGGCGAATCCGAAGCGATAAACCGCGACGATTGGGTCGGCGCAAGGGACTGAACACCCACTTCGGGAAGGAGCATCACATATGAACGAACTTATGACAAAAGCAACTCTTGCGCGCGAGGCGGCTCCGCTCATCGCCACATGCTCCGCGGAAGCGAAAAACGACGCGCTGATGCGCATCGCCGATGCGCTGATCGCGCACACCGACGAGATCGCCGAAGCAAACCGCGCCGATGTTCTGCGCGCGAGAGAGGCGGGGACCTCC
>URSW01000144.1 GCA_900550625.1 uncultured Eubacteriales bacterium | reverse complement strand
AAAAAAAGACGCTGCGTCAAAGCAGAATCTGCTTTGACGCAGCGTCTTTATAAAGAGAAATGAAGAAATGAACGAATCAGAGGTATTTCTTGACCGTCTCGGATGCCTCTTCAACAGGGATGGAAGAGGTCATGACTATGTTTACGCCGCATTTTTCGGAAAGCTTGTTCATCTCGCCGAGGAACACATCAAACGCATCCGCATCGTTTCCGCAAATCTTGAGCGCGGAATCTATGAAAAGATCGGTAACATCATGGTTAGAGGCAAATATGCCCGCGATGAATCCGAAAAGGGACTGTGCATCGCATACGAAATACTCATCGGAATCAATCAGACGGCACTGATATTTTATATCGAATTTGAGCTTATCGCCCTTTTCTATACAAATGACAGAACCGTTGGAAGAGTCAATCGTCGAATTCACCATCTCGATAAGAGTCTTGGTCTTGCCCGTACCTTTAACGCCGATAATAAGTTTCATAAATTACCTCCATAATATGATCTTGTTTCGGTATACTAAGTATATCACACTTTTGGTAAAAGTTCAAGAGTTTCGGCATTAAAAATATCATTTTTTCATAGAAAAGATATAAAAAATATCCCGTCCTCATCTCTCTTTTGTTTTTTGACATTCCGCCGACGGTTTCAGTCCGATCATGTATAGCGGCAAATTATCATTTAACCGTCATGTACGCGGTCGAAGCGTAAGCGCTGTGCTTCCCGGCAAGAGATTATTCATACCGCGAGGCAAATGATCAAAAACGGCGCGCCGATTCGGGCTGCAAAAAGTCTCCGCCTGCAATTTGTACATTGTTATACGTCACGATGTTTCGGCTATCGGTTGACAAACATATAAAAATGGCTTAGAATAGTTATACTAAACAAAAATCCAAGGAGGCTTGACTTTGATCAACGATATACTGACAAGAAACAAGGCTCTGTTTTCCGACGGAGCTCACACCGAGCTTCGCGCTCAGGAAAACCGCAGCCGCAGTGTGACCCTGCTTTCCGGAAATCTCACGTCGAACGCGCGCAGCGAGGTATCCGGCATGAGCGCCCGCGTCTACCGCGGAGGGCTTTACGGCTTTTCATCGATCGCGGATATATCCGACGATGCGTGCAGGACGGTGCTTCGCGCCGCAGATGAGAATTCCTCGTTCATGGCGTCACATATAAAGTCCGACAGAAATGCGTTTCCCTCCGTGCCTCACACGCTTGTGACATCGAAATACGACATTGCCGATGTCACCCAGAAAAGATACGTCGATTTCAGCTCCGAGCTTGACTCATATATAAAGGAAAAATGCAGGAATCTGACCGGACGCCGCGTAGCCGTCCGCGAGGACTCCATGGAAAAGCTTCTCGCAACGTCCGACGGTGCCGACGGACATACTGCGATCTACAGGAGCTACATCTACCTTTTCATGAGTGCGGAAAGCGCCGACGGAACTCCCGTTGAGCTGTTCAGTCCGATCGGCGGATTCGGAACCTTCGACGACAATTTCACGTCGCCGGACGCGCTTTACGGCGAAGTCGATCTTCTGTATGAGCGCCTCATGCAGAAGCGCGAGGGCGTTCACGCCGAAGCGGGAATGAAGACCGTCATTCTCGGAGGAGAGCTTGCGGGAATGCTCGCACATGAAGCCGTTGGGCACACCGTCGAAGCCGATCTCGTTCAGGGAGGCTCCGTCGCCGCCCATTCTCTCGGCAGGCAGGTAGCGTCCGAGAAGGTAACTCTCGTCGATTTTGCGAACACGGCATTCGGCAAGGAAGCGCCGCTTCCCGTTTACATCGACGACGAAGGAATCGTCGCCGAGGATGTAACGCTTATAGACAAAGGAATTCTGACGGGATACATGAACAACCGCAGAGCTTTTCGGCATGAAGCCCGCCGGAAATGCACGCGCATACCTCTTCTCCGACGAACCGCTAATCAGAATGAGAAACACCGCGATCCTCCCCGGAAGCGACAAGCTTGAGGACATGATCGCGTCCGTTGACGACGGATACTACTTTATCGACACGAACAACGGACAGGCAGACATGACCGGAGAGTTCATGTTCGGGGTCTGCATGGGATATGAGATCAAGCACGGCAAGCTCGGACGCGCGATATTCGACACGACGATCTCCGGAGTCGCGTTTGATATGCTCAAGAGCGTCGATATGGTCGGCGATACGATGGAATGGTCAAGTTCCGGCTTCTGCGGCAAAAAGCAGCCGATGCCCGTCGGTCTCGGCGGACCCGCGATAAAGTGCCGCGTGCTCTGCGGCGGACGATAAAGCATCCCCGACAAATAATTATTCAGAAAGGCTTTAATGATATGCTTGATATAAAAAGTGCCGCCGATGCCTGCGAAAAAGCGATCGCCGAACTCGGGGCAAAGAAATATTCGTTCAGCACGGTCGAGGGCGAAACGCGGGAATTCAACGTTGACGGCGGCAAATTCACGCTTTTCCGCACGCTGTTCGACAATGCCGTCAGCATCACGCTTTACAGGGACGGCAGAAAAGGAAGCGCGGTAACAAACCGCTTTGAAGAGGACGCGATCGTGCGCGCGGCTGCAGATGCCGACAGCGCGGCGCAGGCTGCGGATGCCGACGAGGCATGGGATATCGCACCGAAATACGATTTTCCCGTAAAGCACGACGGCGTATACGATGCCGATCTTGATCTTCTCTTTTCCCGCACGCGCGAGCTTCTCGAGGACATTAAGACGAATCATCCGAAGATCATCGTGGAGCAGCTCATCGTTGCGCATTCCCGTTCGCACCGTATCTACAAAAATTCAAACGGCACGGTGTACGAAAACTTCAGCGGCGAATACGAGGTCTCGGTCATGTTTTCGGCTCACGAAGGAGAGGAATCCACGTCCTTCTTCGGAAGCGGATTCACCACGCTTTCGCTTGATCGTCCGTTTATCGAGCTTTCATCGCTCGAGCGCGACCTTACCGACGTTGAAAACCAGCTTAATCCGCGCAAGCTTGAAGGAAAATTCACCGGCACCATGATACTGACCCCCGCCACACTCAACGAATTCATGGGCAACATAATCGGCAATTTCGCCTCCGACGGTGTTATTCTCGACGAGACGAGCATCTGGCGTGAAAAGCTCGGCGAAAAGGTCGCCGACGAGCGCATAACCGTTACGGTCGATCCCCGCCACGAATCCGTGGTATGCGGCGAAAACATGACCGCGGAGGGCTTCCCGACCGCCTCATTTGATCTGATAAAGGACGGTGTGCTGAAGAACTTCCACCTGTCGCTTTACGTTTCAAACAAGACCGGCTTCGACCGTGCGCCGTGCTCTTCTCTTCCCTGCATAATCAAAGCGGGAGACACGCCGCTTGACGAGATAATCGCCTCGACCGAGCACGGAATAATCGTCGGCCGCTTCTCGGGCGGCGAGCCCGGAATATCGGGTGATTTCTCCGGAGTTGCGAAAAACAGCTTCCTTGTCGAAGGCGGAAAGATCACCGGTGCGGTATCCGAGGCAATGATCTCGGGCAATCTTGCGCAAATGCTCAACGACCTCATCGCAGTATCGCGTGAGACCGTATCCGACGGCGACGGAATCGCGCCCTATATGGCTTTCGGCGGGATCACCGTATCCGGAAAGTAAATCTTCGGTTGACGGTGCGAGCATTGAGATCAAAAAGAGGATGAGATATGTTTCTCATCCTCTTTTGTATTGCAGTCAAAATAAACCCCCGGTGTCTGCCGCGGGATCGGTGAAGCACTTCGGTAAAAATAAAACGGGCGAGCCGAAAGCAAACCCAAAGCCACTGAAGACACTTAAACCTCCCGATATAATGGCAGTGGTTTGGCGACCGCATTGCCAAAATAAAGGGAGGAAAAATTGATGAAAATTAAATCGGCGGGCTCGACTGTGTTTTATTCTCCGAGGTATGCGCGGCGGACGGATTCGTCGTTTATAAGTTCGTCGGCCTCGCCTGCAAGCACGATCTTACCCGTTTCGAGAACATATCCGCGATCGGCTATCGAAAGCGCTTTCTTTGCGTTCTGCTCGACAAGCAGAACCGTTACGCCGTCCGAGCTTATCGACTGAATTATATCGAATATCTCGCCGACAAATATCGGCGAAAGTCCCATCGAAGGCTCGTCCATAACGATAATACGCGGCTTTGACATAAGCGCGCGCCCCATGGCGAGCATCTGCTGTTCGCCGCCGGAAAGCGTTCCGGCGACTTGCTTTTCGCGCTCCTTCAGGCGGGGAAAGCGCTTGAACACGTCCTCGAGCGAACCCTGAATCTCACTGGCCGGGCGCGTGTAGCCGCCCATCTCGAGGTTTTCGCGCACGGTCATCTGCTGAAACACGCGCCTGCCCTCCGGGCACAGCGCCATGCCCATCGAGACGACCTTGCTGGCCTGCACGCCGGCCATGCTCTTTCCATTGAACTCCACATGGCCGCTGCGCGGCTTGAGCAGGCCGGCCACGGTGTTCAGCGTCGTCAATTTGC
>URSW01000143.1 GCA_900550625.1 uncultured Eubacteriales bacterium | reverse complement strand
TCCGACCGCTTTTTTCGCCTCCGCAATATTTTATACGAAAAATACTTGACATTACAAGTATTCCTATTGTATAATAATATCTGCCTATGCGCACGACGGAATTATTGTTCCGAAAAACTGATAAAATCGTAAATATTCAAGGAGGTGCTAAGCATGCTTAGAACATATCAGCCCAAGAAGCGTCACCGCAGCAAGGTCCACGGCTTCAGAAAGAGAATGGCTACCGCTGACGGAAGAAAGGTTCTCAAGAGAAGACGTCAGAAGGGCAGAGCAAGACTCACCCACTGACCGCAAGTTTAATATGACCGGCCTCCGGATTTGCTTACCTTACAGTATGCTTTTCGGAGGTTTATCACTAAAGCGGCATTTTTTCGTATCGGAGGTTTTCGGTGAAGCAGAGAGCAATTTGTGAAAATCACCTTTTTCAGAAAGCTTATAAAAACGGAAAACGCGCGTCGTCGCGTTCCGTGACCGTTTACGTTCTCAAGGATCGCCGCGCCGCTCTGCTCAGAAAGCAGAATCCGGAAAAAAAGTTTTTAAACCGTGTCGGGATATCAGCCTCAAAAAAAATCGGAGGCGCCGTCGCACGAAACCGCGCAAAGCGCGTCGTGCGTGAAGCATACCGTCTTATCGATGCAGAGCACTGCGTGCGCAAAGGCTGGCTCTGTGTCATAGTCTGCCGGGAAAGCGCGACGGTTCTCAAAATGCAGGACGTAAAACGTGATTTGCAGTACTGCCTGTCAAAGACGGGTCTCATCCCCGACGCAAAGGAAAACTGAATATGGCACGCCTTTTCATATTTCTGATCTCCCTCTACCGAAAGTATATCTCTCCGCTGAAGAGCCGTCCGAGCTGCCGCTTTACACCGACCTGCTCGCAATACGCGATCGAGGCGCTCGGCGAATGGGGCTTTATCAGAGGCAGCGCGCTCGCCGTATGGCGCATACTGCGCTGCAATCCTTTCGGCAAGGGCGGATACGATCCCGTACCCGTGAGAAAGAAAAAGCGCCGCCGCACACAAAAGGAGAAAGGATCGCTTTGCCAAGCAAAGCACACTGAACTATGAGTGCAATTTACCGCTTCTTCGGAAGCATACTGCAGTTTCTCGATAAGATAACGGGCAACTACATGATCGCCCTTGCGCTGTTCGCGCTTATTATCCAGATACTGATGCTGCCCCTTGCAATCAAGCAGCAGAAAAACTCGATCAAGCAGGCGTCGCTCGCGCCGAAGGTCGCCGCACTGCGCAAGAAGTACGCAGGACGCACGGACAAAGCCACACAGCAGAAGCTTCAGCAGGAAACGATGGATCTCTATCAGAAGGAAGGCTTCAACCCCGCAGGCGGATGCCTCCCCCTCCTCATACAGCTTCCGATAATCATGCTTCTTTATCAGGTGATAATCAAGCCGCTCTCCTACGTTTCGGGATTTTCCTCCGATGTGATAAACGCAATCGGTGAAAAACTCGTTTCTCTCGGCGCATATGCGGATACTGCCGCATACACCGCCGCGATGAAGTCGTCCGAGATCGGTGTCATCGGCGAGATCCACTCACACGCCGCCGAGCTTTCGTCGATCGAGGGCTTCTCGATCGATGCCGTACCGAACTTCACGGTCGGTCCGTTCAATCTTTCGACTACCCCGAAATTCGCAATATCCGACGGCGGCTGGCATTGGGATTGGCTCATTCTCATTCCGATCGTAACGCTAGTCATAATGTATCTGACCCAGAAGATAACCCGCAAATTCATGTACCAGCCTCCGGAGGCTCAGGATCAGCAGAACGCGATGTCCATGAAGATCATGAACCTCACGATGCCGCTTTTCTCCGCGTACATTGCGTATATATGGCCGGCGGCTATCGGTATCTATTGGATAATCCGCAATATTTATCAGGTAATTCAGCAGATCGCAATCGCAAAGATCATGCCCCCGCCGAAGTTCACCGAAGAGGATTACAGGGCGGCGGAGCGTGAGTTTGCGGGAAAAGCCCCCAAGAAGGTCAAGAAGAGCGAAAGAGCGGGAACGGTGCGTTCGCTGCACCATATAGACGACGATGACGACGACAGCGCTGCCGTACAGGCTCCTGCGGCAAAGGAGAACAGCGGTTCTCCCGATTCTCACGTCGGAAAATCCCCGCTGAAGGACGAAAACGACAGAAAAAAAGCTACAGAGCAGGAAGATGAGTCCGAAGATGAGTAATGAAGAAATAATCATAACAGCAAAGACGGTCGACGAGGCTCTCTCGAAAGCCGAAGCGGAATACGGTTCGCAGGGCGATATATCGTACGAAATACTCGAAATGCCGAAGAAGGGCTTTTTCGGCATCGGAAGCGCGCCCGCAAAGATCAAGGTCACAATAAACCGTGAGCAGGAGAGCATTCTCAGCGAGATAAATTCGGATCGGAAAAATGCCCCGAAGCCGAAAAACACTCAGCAGCGCAGAGACGGCGCAGACCGTGCGAAGAATCAGCCGAAGCCGCAGGAGACGAAGAAGAATGCTCCCGCGCGCGACGCAAAGGACGCGCAGCCGAAATCTCAGGATAAGCCGCAAAACAAGCAGAAGGATCAGTCAAAGCAGGACGGCGGAATCGCCGCTCAGGACAGAAACGGCGCACAGGACAAGCAGAAGGCGCCGAAGAACCAAAACAGGGATTCGGGTACGAAGAAGGCTCCGAAGGAGCCCGATACTCAGAAGCAAACTGCGTCGGAGAACACCGAAAAGAAGCCGCAGAAGGGCACGTTCGTTGAGAAGGAACGTCCGAACATCGTCATCACCGAAAAGGAGATGGAGCTTGCTCTCGGATTTATCAACACCCTTCTCCGCAACATGGAGTCCGAGGCGCATGCCGAAGCCGCAGTCGCTCCCGAGGGCGCGGTGTTCGAGGGAGTGTACCCCAAAATCGAGATCGTCGGAGACCGTTCGGGAATTCTCATCGGTCATCACGGTGAAACGCTCGACGCGATACAGTTCCTCGCAAATCTCTGCGTAAACCGCAAGACCGGAACCTCCGGCAAGGACTTTGTGAAGATAACGGTCGATATCGAAAACTACCGCGAAAAGCGCGAGGCAACGCTCCGCGCACTCGCGCGCCGCATGGCTCAGAAGGCGATAAAGTACAAGCGCAACATGGTGCTTGAGCCGATGAATCCTTACGAAAGACGCATAATCCACTCCGAGCTTCAGACCTTTGAGAATGTCGATACACATTCCGTGGGAAGCGACGAAAACCGCAAGGTCGTTATCACCTACGAGGGTGCGGATAAGGCGGAGCAGAAGCGCTCGCAGAAGAACCGCCGCAATTCCTCATCAAAGCAGGGCGGCGCGCAGAAGGAAAGCGCAAAATCCGCTCCCGTAAGAAGGATCTCCGAAGAGGAGTCCGCGAAGATTCAGGAAACCTATGCGGCTTACCAGGAGGAAAAGGCGGGACGCGAGCGTCCGCGCCGCGCTTCCTCGATCGACGAGATACTCGGCTCCTACGACGAGCCCGACGAGCCTGTCGGACTCTGATCCCACTCAAATTCCGGCGATGAGAGAAGAAGAAAAAATCGACGCGGGGCTTTTGTTCGACCCCTCCGATCCGGAGCTGCGGGCGATCAAAAGAAAAACGCACGATCTCAACACGGAGTACAACGCCACGCTTGAAGGCGAAACCGAACGGCGCGCGGAAATTCTCGGAGAAATTCTCGGAGAATTCGGCGAGGGCGGTTTCATTCAGGGACCGATCTTCTTCCACTACGGCAAGCACACGAAGATCGGAAAGCGTTTCTTCGGAAACTTCAATCTGACGGTGCAGGACGACGCACGGGTGACGATCGGGGACTGCTGCAATTTCGGTCCGAACACGACGATCGTCACTCCGCTTCATCCGATGATCGCCGAGGAGCGGAATGCGTTCACTCTCCCGAACGGAGAGACGAAGCGTCTCTGTTATGCGAAGCCCGTCAAAATCGGAAACAACTGTTGGTTCGGTGCAGGCGTCACCGTCTGCCCCGGAGTGACGCTCGGGGATAACTGTGTGATCGGCGCGGGCAGCGTCGTAACGCACGACATTCCCGAAAACAGCTTTGCCGCGGGAGTTCCGTGCAGAGTTATACGCGAGATCACGGAAAGCGACAGTCTGAAGCACAAGCCCGAGCTTATGCCGTAAGGCGGTGCGCGGCAATACAGCGGTTCGTTTTCCCGATCGGCAGGCGAAACGACAGCTTTAGGAGTACGGACGCGCGCTGTTGGCTCGGTCTGTAAATTTCCGTCAGACCGATCTTCGCCGTGGTCGTGAGCCGCAGATTCGCGCGGGTAAGGCAGAGTTGTCGCAGTATCTTCACAACAAAAACAGCTCCTTCATATGATAAGATCATATGAAGGAGCCTTTTATTTTGTGCTTTTACCGTTACCGGAAGCCGACACGAAGAACGCTGCATCTGTCGAAGCCGCGGCGGTGATTTCGGTGCGCATTGAGCGGAACGGCAGCGTTAGCGGCACGGTAAACCTATTCGG
>URSW01000142.1 GCA_900550625.1 uncultured Eubacteriales bacterium | reverse complement strand
TCGTTCTGTTCATGCATTCCGACGACGAGCATATCGGGGTCGTTGAAGCCGCCGAGGTGCGAATACGGAGCGGCTTCGGCGATGAATCGGTCAATGATGTCGAGAATTCCGAGGCATCCGGTGTTCTCGGAGGAGAAGCAGTCGCGGACATCCTTTCCGATGCGCCAGAGTGAACCGCATACGGAAGCCCAGAGCCAGGGCTTGGTCGTTCCGTGCTCGCAGAGATTGTATACGATATCGCGTCCGCAGTCGCGGATCGCCATACCCATTTTCAGATACTCGGACATTGTGTCGCGCGGCGGATCGCTCTCGACGGGATGACGGTCGTATTTGAGATAGTCGAATCCCCATTCGGCGATCTTGCGTGCGTCCTCGTACTCATGACCGAGCGAACCCGCATCGCCGTTCCATGTAGTGAAGCCGCATCCGAGATATGTTCCGGCTTTGAGCCCCTTCGAATGTATATAGTCTGTGACGTACTTCATTCCGTGTGGGAAGATCGCATCGCGCGAGACGATCTCGCCATTTGCGTTGCGTTCCTTTTCGAGCCAGCCGTCGTCGAGATTCACATAAACGTAACCCGCATCGCGCAGCCCGAGATCGCAGAGTGCGTCGGCGGCATCGAGAAGAAGCTTCTCGGAGGGATCGCAGTTTACGGTGCAGTATGAATTCCAGCCCATCGGCGGAAGCGGAGAGATCGGTGCTTTATAACTCATTTTAAAACCTCGCATGATTAAAGATGTATTTGAATGTTACCATATTATCGGGAAGAATTCAAGGAAAAAAAGAAAATTTTCGCCCGAAAATATAAAACGGACCGCAGAAAGCGGTCCGTTTCGCATCAGAGAACCTTTGACAGAAATTCTTTCGTTCTGTCCATTTGGGGAGATGAGAAGAATTCATACGGAGTATTCTGCTCAAGAACAACGCCTTCGTCCATGAACAACACCCTTGTTCCGACTTCGCGGGCAAATCCCATTTCGTGAGTTACCGCGACCATCGTCATTCCGTCCTCGGCGAGTTCCTTCATGAGATCGAGCACCTCGCCGACCATTTCCGGGTCAAGTGCCGAGGTCGGCTCGTCGAAGAGCATCACTTCCGGATTCATAGCAAGCGCTCTCGCAATTGCGACGCGCTGCTTCTGTCCGCCTGAAAGCTGGCTCGGATAAGCATTTGCTTTGTCGAGAAGTCCGATGCGGTGCAGGAGCTTCTGCGCGTTTTCCCTCGCTTCGTCCTTCGTCTGAAGCTTGAGCTTTACCGGGGCAAGGCAGATGTTTTCTTCAATCGAAAGGTGAGGAAAGAGGTTGAAATGCTGAAACACCATGCCGAGCTTCTGGCGGAGCTTGTTTATGTCATGCTTCTTGTCGTTTATCAAAGTCCCCTCAAACCATATTTCGCCGGATGTCGGGATCTCAAGAAGGTTGAGGCAGCGCAGAAACGTGCTTTTTCCCGATCCGGAGGGGCCGATTATAACGACCTTTTCGCCTTTTTCTATCGTTTCGGTGATGCCGCGGAGAACCTTTATCTCCCCGCGTTTTCCGAAATCCTTTTTCAGATTCTTAACCTCTATCACTTTTGCGGAGCCTCCTTTCAAGCTGATTTACGCACGCCGACAGTACAACAACGATTACAAGATAAACGAGCGCGACCGCGATCAGCGGCATGAAATCGCTGTATGTAACGCCGCGGATGATGTCTCCGCCGCGCGTCAGATCGTTAAGACCGATATACGCGGAAACGGAGGTCTCCTTGAGCAGTACGATAAATTCGTTTGCGAGAGCGGGCAGCACGGACTTGAAGGTCTGCGGAAGAATTATGTATATCATAGTCTGCGCGTAATTGAAGCCGAGAGAACGTCCCGCCTCCATCTGACCGGGGTCGATCGACATGATGCCGCCGCGCACGATCTCGGCGACATATGCTGCGGAGTTCAGACCGAACGCAATTATCGCCACCATCACCTTGTCTATCCGCAGAGGGGCGAATATTACGAAGTATATTATCATGAGCTGGATGAGGACCGGGGTTCCGCGCACAACGGTAAGATAAACACGGCATATCAGATTGCCTATTTTGAGCTTTCCCGTCTTGTCGTGCGTCGAACGTATTATCGCAATTATAAATCCGAGGACTATTCCGAGGATTACGGCGAAGAACGTGACCTTGAGTGTGACACCGAGCCCCTTCACGATGTACATGTATCTGTCCTTCGTCACAAAATTCAGAATGAATTCCTCTTTGAAGGATTCAAACCAAGCCTGCATGGGCGGCTCCTTTCAAATCAAATAAAAAATTAACGGACTTCGAAATATCTTGTTTCAGCATAAAACGCGGGGACGTCCTGTGACGACCGTCCCCGCGGTGCATTTGATGATCCCGGCAAACTCAATCTGCCTTGATGTACTTGTCGATGATCTTCTGAACGGTTCCGTCGGCGATAAGCTCCTTGAGAGCGCCGTTGACCTTGTTGATCATTTCGGTGTTGCCCTTGGCGAATGCCATAGCGTAATCCTCGGTGGTGTACTCGGTGTCGAGGATGCGGAGTCCTTCGTTAGCCTTTACGAATTCTTTTGCGGGCTCGTTGTCGATGATGACGGCGTCGATCTTGTCCTGCTTGAGAGCGATGATAGCGTCTGCGCCCTTGCTGAACTTCTCGACGTTCTCTTCGCCGTAGCCGCCTTCGTCAACGGGTGCGGAAGCGTAGATATCGCCGGTGGTTGCAAGCTGAACGCCGACTTTCTTTCCGGTGAGATCCTCGGGCTTCTGATAATCGGAATCTGCCTTTACGATTACTACCTGAACGCCGGTCGCATAGCTCTCGGAGAAGTCTACGTTCTTGAGACGGTCCTCGGTGACGGTCATGCCCGCCATGCCGAAGTCAACGTTTCCGCTCTGAACCGCGGAGATGATGGAGTTGAACTCCATGTCCTCGATAACGAGCTCCATGCCGAGCTTGTCGGCGATAGCCTGAGCGATATCGGCGTCGATGCCGACGATCTTGTCTCCGTCGTAGTATTCATACGGCGGGAAGTATGCATTGGTTGCCATTTTGAGAGTTTTCTTTCCGGCTTCGTCTGCCGCGGTGCCGGTTGCGGTGTCGGTTCCCTTAGTGCCGCTGTCTTTGCCGCTGCTGCACGAAGCGAGCATTCCGACGGAGAGAATCATTACAAGTGCAAGTACGAGTGAAAGTATCTTTTTCATTTTTTCGGTCCTCCAAATTGATTTTTGAATAAAAATACGAAATGTATGTATATATTATACTTTGCTCCTGCGGGAAAATCAATAGAAAGTTTTCGTCAAACAGTATAAAATATTGACTCGTTTTGCGCGTAACACAAGGATATAATGCACATTTTGGGCAAAATCGATGCTGAAATACCGACTCTGCTCAACGGAAAAACACAAGTAAAAATATGCGGCGAATGATGTATATACACACTGCATATGCATTATAAGCCGTATATTGCGGGCAAAAGCGTTATTTCAGATATTCGCTTATCTTTGCGAGCGCACTTTTTTCGATCCTCGATATGTACGATCTGCTTATTCCGAGCTTTGCGGCGACCTCGCGCTGCGTTATCGGAGCGCATCTGCCGAGTCCGTACCTCATCGATATTATCTGCTTTTCGCGTCGGTCGAGCTTGGTGCGTATGAATTCCATCGCGCGGTCGGTCTTTATTTTGGTGTCGATATCGTCGGCTATCGTATCCTCGACCCGTATTATATCTATATATGTAAGAGGATTTCCGTCGCGGTCTGTGTCAATCGTTTCGTTTATGGATACCTCATATGCGTTTTTCTTCTGCGAACGGAAATACATGAGTATCTCGTTCTGTATGCATTTCGCACTGTAGGTCGCAAATCGCGCCCCCTTCTCGGGATTGAAGGAATCGATCGCCTTTATAAGCCCGATGGTTCCGATCGAGATCAGATCGTCGCTGCATCCCTGCGCGGAATAGTATTTCCTTACTATATGAGCGACAAGACGAAGATTGTGCTCGATCAGCTTTGTCCTTGCATCCTCTTCCGCCTGCGCGCCGCCCGCGCGCAGGCGGCGGAAAAGATCGCGTTCCTCTTCCGCGCCGAGCGGGGGAGGAAAGCTCTGCCCCGAGACGTTGAGTACGATGAACGATATCCCTGAAACGATCGCGGCAATCAGATCGAGCATTGAAATACCCCCTTCGGCATATTGATGTTATCCTTATCAGTATATGCCGCGGCGCTCGGAAAAGTGCTCCGCCGTGCGAAGGGGTATCAAAGAATGCGCATCCGGCGCGGGGATCCAATGCTTCGCGGATTTGCAAAAAAAACGAAAGCGCATACGGGAATACATCCGGAGCTCGGACGCTTTTTTTCGTATGCGCTTTCGTTCGGAGACGGCTGTAAGCCGGGTTCTGTCGCGGACTGCCATCTATCTTGCTTCTGCGTTGCCGCAGAATTCTGTGCCACCCGCAGACTGCGCCGGGCCGGCGCGGGGCAAAGCCCCGTCTGCATACGGTGTT
>URSW01000141.1 GCA_900550625.1 uncultured Eubacteriales bacterium | reverse complement strand
GAGGACCGCATCGACCTCGGGCATCGACTCGAGCAATTCGCCGCGGTACCTCTCCGCAAGACATCCCGTAACGACTATGCCGCGCAGAGAGCGGTTCTCCTTCAGCCACGCGATATCGAGGATGTTGTCTATCGCCTCGGTCTTTGCGCTCTCGATAAACGCGCAGGTGTTTATTATAACGACATCCGCTTCGGTCTCATCAGCGGTAATGCTGTATCCCGCTTCGTTAAGCCGATAAAGCATTACCTCGGTATCAACGAGGTTCTTCGAGCATCCGAGAGACACGAAGCCGACCTTTATATTTCCGTTTTCCAAAAGATTACCTTTCCGCAAATGATCTCAGAAATTTTCGCCGTAAACAGCGCTCATTGCTTTCTTTATCTCGCTGAGGCTGTATCCCATTCTCGATATCGCCGAGATGCGGCGCTCATGCTCCGCACGATCCTCGGCAGGCTCGGGATACTTCTTCTCGACGAGCTTCACTATCGTCGCCTCGAAAAGCGCGTCGCTTATCGTCGCTATCGCCTCGCTGACGGTCTTTCTGCCGTATCCGCGGCTGATAAGCTCCATCGCAATGCGCTTCTTGCCCCAATATTTATGACGTATGTAGTAGTCCGCGCACTGCGCCGCCTGCTCGGTCTCCTTTATATAGCCCCGATCGACAGCGGACTGTGCCGCCTGACGCGCGATTTCCTCGGAAAAGCCGTATGACACAAGCTTGCGCACAAGAGCCTGACAGCTGTGATCCGAATACGAAAGGATCTTTGTCGTTCTTGCCTCCGCGCGGCAAAGCTCCGCATCGTCAAATATGCACGACACCGCATCCTGATCAACCGTATCGCCCTCATGCAATCCGAGACTTTTCATCGTGCGTCTTTTAATAAGGTATGTCTGCACCTCGGGGCTGTCCGACGCGGCAAGCTTTACCGTTACCCCCGCATTTCCCGAATCCAATGATATTATGCTGTACGTCTTTTCACTATGTTCGCTCACTTTTTACTCCATATCTTCTTTCATATTCCGATTTGCGTCCGGTGCCGCACCGCGGCACTGATTCATAATAATATACGTCCGTTATCCACTCTTATAAGGTTTGCCGTTTCACGTCCGGAATAAAGCTCCGGCTCGCACGACGTGACGATGATCTGCCTGTCCCTGAGCGCGCCGAGTATGTATGTCCTGCGTTCCGAATCAAGCTCCGACAGCACGTCATCGAGAAGAAACACCGGATATTCTCCTCCTGACTCCCCCGCAATCTCGCCCTCCGCAAGCTTCATCGCAAGCGAGAGGCTCCGCGTCTGCCCCTGTGAGGCGTAGCTTTTCGCCTCACGTCCGTTCAGCTTTATCACAAGGTCGTCACGGTGGACCCCGTAAAGCGTAGTTCCCGCCGCGATCTCGCGTTCGGTATTTTCGCACAGAAGGCGTTCGATCCGCGCTGCCATCTCCGAAACAGGCGCCGCTCCTTCGTCTTCATCGGGGAGCACCTGAGTTTTATACGATATCTCCGGTATTTCGTTTCCGGAAGTCATACGCTCGAAATGCTCCGCCACAAATCCGGACAGGCGACCGACGTACTCGCGGCGCGCTCCGGCAATGTACGCCGCGCTCGGTGCCATCACGGCGGCAAGCGCCTCCCATTCGGCATCGGATACATGCACGCCGCCCTGACGGCACGAGCGGATCAGCGCATTGCGCTGATCGAGCGCGCGCATGAAGCGGCGAAGCTCGCCGACATACACGCCCGAAAGCTGTGCCGATGCAATATCGAGAAAACTGCGCCTGCCGGCGGGAGAGCCGGAGACAAGCGACAGATGCTCCGGGCAGAACAGCACCGCCGTGAAATCGCCGATCATCTCGGACACGCCGGAAAGCGGCGCGCCGGAGCGAAGAAGCTTCTTCTTCCCCGATGCGGGAATGTACGCTTCAAGCACCGTTTCTCTCGCGCTCGCCGCGCGCCGAAACGTCAGCTCGGCGCGGGCGCACTGCTCGCCGAAGCGCACGGTCTCTCTGTCGGACGACGCGCGGAAGCTCTTCCCTCTGGCGAAGAAGTATATCCCCTCGAGGATGTTCGTCTTGCCCTGCGCGTTATTCCCCCACAGCACGTTCGTTCCGGGGGTAAAAGCCACCTCAGCCTCCGCGATATTGCGGAAATTCTCATATGCGACCTTTTTTATCTCCATATCGGGAGAATCCGTCAGCCCTCAAGATCAAGGGTGCGGATGTCGAGCTCGTCCTCGTCCTCCTCCGCAAATGCGTCCTCGATCATATCCTCGGTGATTCCGGCGGCGCGGACCTTCTCCTCGATCTCCTTCATGAGCTCGGGGGACTCCTCGATCACGCGGCGCGCGTTGTCCTTGCCCTGTGCAAGTCTCTCGCCGTTGTAGGAGAACCACGATCCGCTCTTTTCGATAATGTCGCGCGCGATCGCAAGATCGATGATCTCGCCGCTCTTCGATATTCCCTTTCCGTAGAGAATGTCGAATTCCGCCACGCGGAAGGGAGGTGCGACCTTGTTTTTCACAACCTTGACCTTGACGCGGTTTCCGTAGCTCTCCGTGCCGGTCTTGAGCACCTCGGAGCGGCGGATGTCAAGGCGCACCGAAGCGTAGAACTTGAGCGCACGTCCGCCCGTCGTCGTCTCGGGGTTTCCGTACATAACGCCGACCTTTTCGCGGAGCTGGTTTATGAATATGATTATGCAGTTTGTCTTTGACACGATTCCGGACAGCTTGCGCAGTGCCTGAGACATAAGGCGTGCCTGAAGTCCGACGTGGGACGAGCCCATGTCACCCTCGATCTCCTGCTGCGGAACGAGCGCGGCTACGGAGTCTATTACGATGATCTCCACCGCGCCGGAGCGGACAAGCGCTTCCGCGATCTCGAGAGCCTGCTCTCCGGAGTCCGGCTGAGAAACGAGAAGCTCGTCGATATCTACGCCGAGCGCCTTTGCGTACACGGGATCGAGCGCGTGCTCCGCGTCGATGAACGCAGCCTCTCCGCCGAGCTTCTGAACCTCAGCGACCGCATGAAGTGCGATCGTTGTTTTACCGCTCGACTCGGGTCCGTATATCTCGATTATTCTCCCGCGGGGAAGTCCTCCGACGCCGAGCGCCATGTCAAGCGTAAGCGATCCGGTCGAGACCGCGCTGACGTTCATCTGCGCCTTCTCGCCCATTTTCATTATTGCGCCGTGACCGAAGCTTTTTTCGATTTTCGATATTGCGGCGTCAAGCGCCTTCTTTTTTTCCTCCGGCGTCGCATCCGCCTGAAGTGCGGCGTCCTTCTTCTTAGACGTCTGTTTCATACAAAAGCATATCCTTTCAAAGCCATAATCCGGCTATTTTATTTCATTAATTATATTATATACCCTTTGCCCTCATAAATCAAGAGAAAGCGTCAAATCACCCGAAATTTTTACCGACCTCTCCGCCCTTTCCCGCGAAATCGGGAGTGTACGCGCACGACGCGCTGTCCTTTTCCTGCGAGAATCCCGAAAAGCCGAGCTCTCCGGCAAGGTCGAGCGCGAATTCGTATTCGAACGACGTCACGCAGCGCGAAAGCTCGCGGTACTGCAGCGGCGCAAAGCCCGGCGTGTACTGCCTCATGAGGCTGAGCGTGATCTCACCCGGGTCGAATTCCGCCGCAAGCAGGCGGAGCACCGCCTCGGTATCGCGCCGATGCCCCGGCAGGCAGAGATGGCGCACGATAACGCCGCGCCGCATAAGCTTTGACTTGCCGTCGAAGTAATACTCCGCCGAAGCGCTCTGTCCGACCTCCTCGCGGAGTGCTTCAAGCGCCGTTTCGCGGTAATTTTCCGCTCCGCTGTATCGGCGCGCGAGGTCGTCATCCGCATATTTGAAATCGGTGAGCCACACTCCGACGTATCCTTCGAGCGCGCGCACGGTCTGAGCATTTTCCCACCCGCCCGTGTTATATACGATCGGGATTCCGAGCTCATCCCCGCAGATATCGAGCGCTTCCGTTATGTACGGAACGTATGGTGTGGGGGAAACGAGATTTATATTATACGCGCCGCGGTCTCGGAGCGAGAGAAAGAGCCCGGCGAGCCTCTCAGGTGTAAAGCTTTCCCCTTCCGCACGGCGCGAGATCTCCGCATTCTGGCAGTAAACGCATCTCATCGTACAGCCGGAGAAGAACACGGCTCCCGAACCGCGCGCGCTGTCGCTGCCCGAGATCACGGGCTCCTCGAACCGATGGAGAAATGCCGAGTGAACGACCGCGCTGTCCGGTGCGCGGCACACTCCGGCGCACTCACGCCGATCGGCGCCGCAGCGCCGGGGACAAAGGGTGCAGTTTGATGCGTCGTAATTCATACAAAGATCCTTTCGGGCGGAGAATACTCCTCTCTTATATTATACACCATGCGGGCGCGGCGGTCAAATGATAAAATCCGCAGGTTTTTTCGGATTTTCGATTGACAAAGGGGCGCGCCGTCACTATAATACCGAATGGCGAAGGCAGTCGGGGAGTTTTTCGCATCCGACCGAAGCTGTGGTAGGTGGCGG
>URSW01000140.1 GCA_900550625.1 uncultured Eubacteriales bacterium | reverse complement strand
GGATGCGGCATCGAGCGTACACAGGCGCACCGGGCACATCGCGGTGACGCCGGGGCGGTACGTTTATCCGCAGAACGGAAGCGCGCTGCTCTCGGGAAGCTATGTATTCTACAATGCGTCGGGGGTGTTTGTGTCCTCGGGAGAGTGCGCTCTGCCGGTCGCGGTGCCCGCGGCGGCGGCGACGGTGCGCCTGACGTGGTTCCACTCGGCGAGTGTGAAGCCGTTTCTCGGCGAGAGCGAGACGGGCGGCGCCTCGCCGATGGAGTACGAAGAATACGGCGAGCGAGTGGTGTCGGCGACGGTTAAGCCGGAGAATCTGCCGGAGGGCATCGGCGGAGGCGCAAGCCCGTACAAGACGCTTTATTCGCAGACGCTCGAGGAGGCGGGCGCGGTGTCCGTTACCATGGACGACGAAGCCGCAGCATGCAATGATTATCTTATGTATCTCGCCGTTCCGAAAGGAGACGCGGCGGTTAGTTTTAACTACAAAACTACCGTTTTCGGCGCTATGTACGCGGTCAACAACGTTCGGGCTGTCGATGCATCTTACGGCACACTCGTAGTTGTGTCGGCGGTACGAACGTCGTCGTCATTTATGCTTTTTGAAACTAAAATCGCGCAAACCGCAACGGGTACGCCGGACTTTAGTACTGCACCGCGCCAGAACTTCGGAATCCTACAGATTCAGCATATTTCGGCGGAGAACACGAGCGTACTGTTCAGCTCCGCGATCGAGCTGCCGGCGGGAACACAGATTCTTATTTTGGGAAGGTAAAGACATGAAAATCTACGAAAACGGAACGTACCGTGATATGACGGCGGAGGAGCTTGCGGCGATTGAGGATGCGCAAAAGCGCGCGGAGGCGGAGGAAAGGCACCGCCCGTTCACGTTAGCCGAAATTACGGAGATGGTCATCCGCGCGCTGATCAACGATCTCGCCGCGGACGATGCGACAGCCTATCGGATGAAGGATTTCTATCCCGAGTGGAAGGCGGGGCATGCGTACACAGCCGGGGAACGTCTTGTATACGGCGGGGAGCTGTACAGTGTGCTTCAGGCGCACACTTCGCAGGAGGCATGGCTGCCGGGCGTGGGAACGGAAAGCATCTATGTGCGCATCGACGAGGCGCACGACGGCACGAAGTACGATCCTATCCCCTACGGCGGCAACATGGCGCTCGAGGACGGCAGATATTACGTGCAGGACGGTGTGGTCTACCGCTGCACGCGCAACACGGGGAACGCCGTATTTCAGCCGCTTGCCGAGCTTGCGGGGATTTACGTCGAGGTGGTAGGCACATGAGCGGATTTACATTTTTCACGACGGTGTTCGGCATCGTCGGGACGGCGTGTGCGATCGTGTTCGGGTATCTTGCGTTCCGCAGGAATTCGAAGACGGACGACACAGCCGAGGGAAAGAAGGACGGTGTACTGCTTACGGAGATCGGCTACATAAAAAGCGGTGTGGACGACATCAAGCGCAAGCAGGAGAAGGAAGACGAGAGGCATGTGCAGGTGGTGTCGCGTCTGAC
Source organism: uncultured Eubacteriales bacterium (assembly GCA_900550625.1). Taxonomy (GTDB): domain Bacteria; phylum Bacillota; class Clostridia; order Oscillospirales; family CAG-272; genus UMGS1312. The sequence goes on along the minus strand of URSW01000140.1, from coordinate 3,170 downwards.
TGCGGTTGAGGTATCGGCGAAGCAGGCGCATCACAGGCTTGAAAGCCTCGAGGACAAGATTTCGAGGCACGAGGAAAAATAAAGGAGGAACGAAAGATGAAGCTTAATTGGTCAAGGATAGCGAGGACGGCGGTACAGAGCGCAAGCGGCGCGGGGATCGCGCTTATCACGGCGGTCAGTGCCGATTGGAGGCGCGAGGCGGTCGCGGCGGCGTGCGTGCAGTTCGCTTGCACGGTGGCGATAGCCGTGCTCATGAACATCAACAAGCAGGCGAAGGAGGACGGCAAAGATGAAAGCAATGCTTAGTCAGCCGATGGCTGGAAAGTCCGAAGAAGAGATCATCTCCGCAAGAAATCATGCGATATCGGCATTGGAAAATGCGGGATACGAAGTGGTGAACACGCTGTTCACCGACGAGTGGTACGGCAAAGAGTCCATGCAAAAGCGCGGCGTCGCAAATCCGCCGCTTTGCTTCTTGGCGAAATCCTTGGAGAACATGAGTCTTTGCCACGCTGCGTACTTCTGCAAAGGTTGGGAGAACGCACGCGGATGCAAAATCGAACACGAGGCTGCGAAAGCATACGGTCTCGAAATTATATACGAGGAGGGCGGCGAAGATGGCGAAGAATAAGATTTACAAGGGCATCGACATTTCTCTCTTTCAGCCGGGGGCGGACTTCCCGGCGGTAAAGGCGGCGGGAATCGATTTCGTGATGCTCAAGGCGGGACAGGGGCGCATTCCGGGCGAGTGGAACGCGCCTTTCACCGATCCGTATTTCGAGCGCTACATCAAGGCTGCGGATGCGGCGGGGCTGTATGCGGGGTCGTACTGGTACTTCATGGCGAACAGCGAGGCGGAAGTGCGCGAGGAGGCGGCGTACTACATTGCGCTGCTCAGAAAGTACAAGTTCAATCATCAGCTGTGGGCGGCGGTCGATGTCGAGGATTCTCACCTCGCGGGAGACCGTGCGGCGCTGACGGCGAGAGTGAAGCTCTTCTGCGATCTCGTGCGAGCGGCGGGCTTTCGTCCGATGGTGTACGCGAATTCGTGGTGGCTCGAGAGCCGCTTTGAATCCCCGGCGGGTGTCCCGATATGGGAGGCGAATTGGAGCGCTTCTGCGCGTCCCTCGCGTGCGAGAATGTGGCAGTACACTTCGACGGGCAAGGTCGGCGGCATAAACGGCAATGTCGATATGAACGTCGCGTACTCGATCATCGGGGATGCGGACGGCGACGGCAATGTTGACATGGCGGACGTGATCCGCATGATGCGCGCGGCGGCGGGATGGAAGGTCGGTATTGACGAAGGACAGGCCGATCTCGACAAGGACGGCAAGGTGAGCGTGAAGGACGTGATCCTTCTCATGCGTGCGCTGTCATGAGCACGGGATTCATCGACGCTTCGGTGTTCTATCCGGACATGCCCGAGGGGGCGTCCGTGCCGGAGCAGATCGGCATACTGTGCGATGCGATGATGAAGCTCGGGAGCGAGCTGACCTTCCGCCTCTCCTCGCTCGGACGGGGAAATCTGACCGACGCATGTGTGAAGGAGATCGCCGCGGAAGCTTCGGCGGCGGTGAAGGTCGGTGTGCTCTCCGCGCGGCTGTGGAGCGCGATTCCCTCGGGGGAGATAATCCCGGTCGGCTCTTTCGTGATTTACGGCGGGCGCTTCTTCGTGTGTGCGGTCAGGTGCAAAAAAAGCGATGTATGCGCGCCGAGGACGGGCGGGGACGACGATCCGTATTGGCGCACGGCGACGTAAAGGAGGCAAAGCAGTGGGAATTCTTCCGTATCCCGTATCGCGCGACGGAATCCGCCGCGTCGTGCAGGAGAAATTCGGCGGATACTGCCACCGTCCCGAGGCGGGCGACGGCGTTATATTCGACATGAAAAACATGTGGGGCGGCTCCTTTCCCGCCGCCGCCTCACGTCCTCCGAGAAAGAAGCTGAGGCTCTTTCCCGAGGGCTCGGCGGTGACGAGGCAGTATTTCGATTTCTGCGCGTGGGACGGGGTGTTCTACCTTCTCGGATACGTGCAGAGCGAGGGGGCGATCGTATACACTCTGTCGAAGTTCGATCCCGCCTCGATGACCTCGCCGGAGGTTATCCCCGGCTGGTCCTTCGAGAGTGAGACGCTTGCGGTCTCGCTCCGGACGTGGGTGAAGCTCTCCGACCGTCTCATAATCTTCCCGGACGGTGTGGTCTACGACCGCGCGTCGGGCACGGTGGACACCGTTGAATGCAGCGTGACGGTCACGGGCGCGGTCTTTCTCGACGGCTCGTATGCGGGAGTGAGCGCGACGGCGAACACGGTGAAGATATCGGGTGTGTCGCTCGGCTTCCGCGCGGGGGACGGGGTGACGATATCGGGCTGCACGGTTCATCCCGAGAACAACATGTCGCTTGTGCTCCGCGAGGTAAGCGAGAAGGCGGGGTACACATATCTTTCATTCTACGACAACACGTTCACGGTCGGCACGGACGGGTCATACACGGAGACGGGCGAGGTGACGGTCGCGCGGACGCTGCCGGCGGACAGTGCGGTCGAGGGTGCGTTTGAGTGCGGCGGGCGCGTCTGGGCGTGGGGCGGCGGATACATATACGCATCAAAGGTTGACGATGTGTACAACTGGAACGTATTCGACGGTCTGACCTCGGATTCGTGGGCTGTCGAGTGTCCGGGCGGCGGAAAGCTGAGTGCGGGCTGTGCGTACCTCGGCTATCCGACGTTCTTCAAGGAGGACGGGATATACCGCGTCTACGGCTCGGATGCGTCGGAATTCCGCGTAGTGAGCACGCAGTGTCCGGGTGTGCGCGAGGGCGGCGAGCTTTCACTCGCGCAGGCGGGAGGGTATCTCTTCTACCACTCGAAAAACGGCATCATGCGTTATTCGGGCGGCATGCCGTCCCCGGTCTACCGCGATTTCGGCGCTCTTCGCTTTCTCCATTCGTGGGGCGGCTCGGACGGCATGCGCTACTATGTCCGTCTGTCGAACAGCTCCGGCGCATCACCGAGCGTGACGTACATGTACGACACGGAGCTCGGTCAATGGTACTGCTACGACACGCTCGCGTACCAGCGCTTCTCCTGGGACGGGAATCTGTGGGGCATGAGCAACTACGGCGACATTTACCTGATGGGGGTGAGTGTCGGGGGCACGCTCGGCGTG
>URSW01000139.1 GCA_900550625.1 uncultured Eubacteriales bacterium | reverse complement strand
GCTTCATCGGAGTTTGACGCTATGCGGCAAACTCGAGGACACGGTAGGATAACGTGCGGATTTATACAATAGTATTTACCGTGCGTCTGTCTCGGATAGCTTCATCGGAGTTTGACGCTATGCGGCAAACTCGAGGACACGGTAGGATAACGTACGGATTTATACAATAGTATTTACCGTGTCCATTATACCTTATTTCGGCGGCGCTGTCAATACCGAAATTACAGCGGAGGCGAAGCAGTCTGCGATTTTTTTGCATGCTTAAGCAGCTTTGTGAGAATCGCTCCCGTGAGGCAGTATATAATGAAGTAAACAATTATCCCGAGGGAGCCGTCCGAGAAGCCGAAAAACATAAAGATATATTCCGAGAAGAGCCCGTAAAAAGAAAACGCCGAGCCGAGAGAAATAAGCGGGAGCGCGATGAATCTTGTGAGATCCATGCCGAGCCCGACGACGCGGCAAAGCTTGCTCACGGAAAGGGATGCGTTCACGGCTTCACTGACATATATTACGGCGATATATCCGAATATCCCCGCGCGCGGGACAAGAAATAGTACGAGAAACAGACTTGTCACCGCATCGGCAATGTTGACCTTTACGCAGTAGACCTGCTCGCCGAGTCCCTTGAGCATCGCGTCAACGGTGGTATCGAGGAACATCATCGGAAGCACCGGGGCGAGAAGCCTTATCATTCGCCCCGCCTCGGCGGAGGAATAAACCGACATTCCGAGCTCGTACCAAAAGGTCATGAATATCCCCGCCGCACCGATCCCGAAGAAAACGGTAGTGCTTATCACACGCCGCGCGGCGGACAGTGCGCGCCCCGATTCGCCGCGCTCCGCAAACGAGGTCATTTCCGGAACGAGCAGCGAGGTGAATGCGCCGATGACGGCATACGGAAACATGACGACGGGCAGCGCCATCGAATGGAGTATGCCGTAGGAGGAAAGTGCATCGGACGAGCTTTTCCCGAATCTGCGCAGCCCCCACGGCACTGCTGCGTGCTCAAGCATGACAAGACCCTGACGGATATATGCGCCGAGCGCGACCGGAATTGCAATATCGCATATTTCGCCAAAGACGGGAAAACGCGAAAAAAGCTTATGACGTACCGCTTTATCCGAAGCGCGCGAAACGTTGTCTCTCTCGGCGGGATTTTTTATCTCAGAGGTGTCTTCAAGCCCATTCTTTACATTTGCAGAAAATATATTTCGACCGCGTTTGAGACGGCACATATCCGCACGGTAGAAAAGATATGAAAAAGCAAGGGAAAACCCTTCGGACACGCTGCCTCCCGCAACGACCGCAAAGCACGCCCACTGAAGCCCGCGCGGAGCAAACAGAACAAGCATCGCGGTTATAAGAAGTATTTTGTTCGCCTGCTCCGCGATCATTACCGCAGCGTTGCGCGAAACGAGGCGCGCTCCCGTAAAATATCCGCACAGGGCGGTCGAAAGCGAAATTGCGGGAAGGCTGAGTGCGAGCGCTTTGAGCGACGGCACGGTACGCGCATCGCAGAGAAGCTTTTCGCCGATGATCCCGGAGCCGAAGAAGAGCGCCGCCCCGGCTGCCGTTCCGAAAAAAAGACTGTATGCGGCACAGGAACGCATTAGTTTTCGTGACTCGGAACGGATATTTTCTGCGTTTGCCGAAGATAATATCTTTGCCGTCAGTCTCGTTGAGGCAAGATTTATTCCGGAGCAGGCGAGCGTGACTGCAAACGAATAGACGCTCATTACAAGGGAAAAAAGCCCCATTCCCTCCGCGCCGACCTTCGTGCTGACATATGCGTTGAAGCTTACGGAAACGGCGCGCAGAAGAATGCTGACGCAGGCGAGATATGATGCGCTCACGACGAACCGTTTTATACCGTTCATAACGCCTCCGGAATGATTTACTGAGAAAAGTATATGCGAAAAAGAAAATAAAATGCCCGAGCGTCAAATCGTGGGAGAGCAGGTGCCGGTTAGACATCTGCCGAATTCGGCGGTTTTGAATCGCGCCGGGCTTTGCTGCGGTGTTTCGGAGCACACCCCCGCCCGGAAGGCTGAGGATTGCATACGGGATGATGCTGTCGTAACCGTTCGGCAAAAAATCGACAAATTAAAAATTTTGTGCAAACTATATATTTACAAAATTCGACTTTTGTGATAGAATAAATCGGTTTACAATATACAACTTAATATCGGAGGGTAAAATCATGGCAAAACAAAAACTCCAGATCGGCGACGATGGCATCTACGACGCCCGTAAGCTCGGCGCGGGACGTATGCTTGTACTCGGTGTGCAGCATATGTTTGCAATGTTCGGAGCAACGGTGCTTGTTCCTCTTCTCACGGGACTTGACGTTGCGACCACACTTCTCATGGCGGGTCTCGGCACGCTTCTCTTCCACCTCATCACCAAGGGAAAGGTTCCCGCCTTTCTCGGATCGTCATTTGCTTTCCTCGGCGGCTATTCGGCAGTTGCCCCGCTGCTCGGCAAGGACGGAATGACTCAGGCACAGCTTTTGCCGTATGCATGTCTCGGCGTTGCGGCTGCCGGTCTCGTTTACCTCATTCTTGCACTTCTTATCAAGCTTGTCGGAACGAACAAGGTAATGCGTTTCTTCCCTCCGGTAGTTACCGGTCCTATTATCATCGCAATCGGCCTCGGACTTTCGGCATCCGCCGTTAATAACTGCTCGGCAAATTGGCCTCTTGCTTTCATCGCTCTTGCCCTCGTTATCGTGTTCAACATCTGGGGCAAGGGAATGCTCAAGATCGTCCCGATCCTTCTCGGTGTGTTCGGAGCTTACATAATCGCTCTCATTGTCGGAAACGGATTCGGTGTTGAAGGCTGGGCGATCGATTTCAGCGCTGTTGCCGAGGCAAAATGGATCGGACTTCCCATTCACAAAAACAGCACCGTGCTCGGCATTGATTGGAGCAAGACTTCACTTATTTGGAGCTCGATAATTGCCATCGTTCCGATCTCCCTCGCAACCATGATGGAGCACATCGGAGACATCTGCGCGATCGGCGCAACCTGCGGAAAGAACTACGTCAAGGATCCCGGACTTCACAGAACGCTCATCGGCGACGGCCTTGCAACATCGATCGCATCGCTGTTCGGCGGACCTGCGAACACGACTTACGGTGAAAACACCGGCGTGCTTGCACTTTCCAAGGTTTACGATCCCCGCGTAATCCGCATCGCAGCATGCTTTGCAGCTCTTCTCTCCTTCTCTCCCAAATTCGCGGCGGTCATAAGCTCCATCCCCACTGCCGTTATCGGAGGAATCTCGTTCATTCTCTACGGAATGATCTCTGCGATCGGTGTTCGCAATGTCGTTGAATCCAAGGTTGATTTCTCGAAGTCGAGAAACGTCATAATCGCTGCTGTTATCCTCGTTTGCGCATTCGGTATCAAATACAGCACCGGCATGGGATTTGACGCTGCGGCAGGCATTGACGGAGCTCTTTCGTTCAATGTATTCGGCGCATCGATCCACCTTTCGGGTCTTGCCGTTGCCGCTCTCGTCGGAATAATCCTCAACGCGATATTCCCCGGAAACGACTATGTGTTTGACAACGATAAAGGAGAAGAGACCGGGGTAAATTTTAAGCTCTGAAAATCCGGAAAAAGCAAAAAAGTACTTTACATTTCGCATCGGTTGATGTATAATGATAACATCCGGCAAATGCCGGATGACGGAGGCATAGCTCAGCCGGTTAGAGCGCACGGTTCACATCCGTGAGGTCGAGGGTTCGAGTCCCCCTGTCTCCACCAGCCCGGAAAACCCGGCAGCCAAAAACGGATATGCTTCAACGATATGTTGAAGTTATCCCCGTAGGGGGAAGTTTGTTTTGGTTGTTTCGCTTTCCACCGAAAAAAAGCGTCCTGTTTCAGGGCGCTTTTTTCAATGAAATTTGCCCTCAATGGCAAATTTCATTTCACTTTTCACGTCAGCGGAAAATTTCATGATCCGCAGAATCATTTCATATCGCACAGCGGTATTTCATTGAAAAAGTATTATAGGCGGCGCGCGCATTCAAGTGCAGGTGCAGCGTTAACCCAAAACGGAGGTCTGATATGAGACGAAAAGACCGCGAAATCAAAGAAACGGACGAAATAATAAAGATAGCTGAAAGCGCGAAGATCCTTCATCTCGGGCTGTCGAACGAGGACTTTTCGTATGTGGCTCCGCCCCATTAAGTCTGTGAATATACGGATGGAGCGCTTGTATTTTCACCGAAGGTCACAAGATCGACCTCATCCGCGCCGACGGGCGCGTTTGCGTTGAGCTTGAATGCGGTTTCGAGGCGGTTTCCGGCGGGAACATCCCGTGCACATACGGTTCGCTTTTCACATCCGTGATCGGCAGAGGATATGCCGAAATCGTGACGGACACGGCGGAGGAGATACACGGTCTCTCCGTTCTTATGAAAACTCAAACCGGGAGGGATTTCGAGATCGGCAAAAACGCGGCAGCCTCCGTCTGCGTGATAAAAACAACCGCCGCGGACTTCACCGCAAAAGCGCGGACGGTTTGAGCGCCGCAGTCGGTGCGATCCCGTCTGCATCGGGCATAGCCGGACATTTTTTTGCAAAAACCGTTGACATTCGCTCCCGTGTACAGTATAATTTCTGCGCAAACATTTTTCTCCGATCATACTGACGTGCGGGAGGTTTTCGTAAATGGTTAATTTGCTTCTGACGATCATATACCTCGCCTTTATCAGTCTCGGTCTGCCGGATTCCCTGCTCGGCTCCGCTTGGCCGACAATGAACGCCGAATTCGGCGTACCGCTTTCGTACGCCGGCATCATTTCC
>URSW01000138.1 GCA_900550625.1 uncultured Eubacteriales bacterium | reverse complement strand
TGCTCCTGCGCTGAAGGCGGCGGATATCGGCTGGGCGATGGGAATAACGGGCACCGATGTTGCAAAGGGCGCGGCTGACATGACACTGACCGACGACAATTTTGCAACCATTGTCGACGCGGTGCGCGAGGGACGCGGAATCTACTCCAACATCCGAAAGGTCGTAGGATATCTGCTCGGCACGAACATCGGCGAAGTTCTTACGGTGTTCTTTGCAATGATACTATGGCGCAAAACGCCGCTTCTCTCCATGCAGCTTCTTTGGATAAATCTTGTGACCGACAGCTTTCCCGCAGTCTCCCTCGGAATGGAAGCGGTCGAGAATGATGTCATGGATGTTCCGCCGAAACCGAAAAACGAAGGCATATTCGCCCACGGTCTCGGACTTCGCGTGGTGCTTCAGGGCGTTATGTTCGCGCTTCTCACCTTGGCGGGATTTGTTATCGGAGAGCGCTTTGCCGGAGAGGCGGGCGGACGTACGATGGCGTTCACGGTTCTTTCGCTTTCGCAGATCGTGCAGGCATATAATATGCGGACGGAGCATTCGCTTTTCAAGGCGGGATTTTTCGGAAACCGAAAGCTGAATCTTTCGTGCCTGCTTTCGTTTGTGCTTGTTCTTCTCGTGCTGTTTACGCCCGCAAATACGGTGTTTGCGCTTTCTTACCTGCCGTATTATCTCTATCTCTGCGCACTCGGACTTTCTTTCGTTCCGCTTGTTGTAATGGAGATATCAAAGGCGGCCGGACTTATAAAACATCAGAAATAAAAAGGAGATACGATCATGGGAATTTGCCCGACTCCGCATATAAACGCACATCCGGGGGATTTTGCACATACCGTGCTTATGCCCGGAGATCCGCTCAGAAGCCGATTCGTCGCCGAGAATTTTCTCACCGATGCGCATTTGGTGAATAACGTGCGCTCCGTGTACGGCTATACCGGCACATATAAGGGGAAAAGCGTATCGGTCATGGCGAGCGGTATGGGAATGCCGTCGATCGGAATATATTCTTATGAGCTTTACAACTTTTTCGGCGTTGAGAATATAATCCGCATCGGCTCTATGGGCGCACTTGCGGACAGCGTCCGTGTGCGCGACATAGTTTTCGGCGAGGCGGCGTCAACGGATTCCGCATATCTCTCGCAGTTTGAACTTCCCGGAAGCTTCGCACCGTGCGCCGATTTCGGACTTCTCCGAACTGCCTGCACCGTTGCGGAGGCCATGAATGTGAGATACACCGTCGGAAATATACTCTCGTCCGACAGATTCTATAACGATGTCGCCGGAACGAGCGAACGGTGGATCAAAATGGGCATCCTCGGGATCGAGATGGAATCCGCTGCGCTTTATGCGAACGCCGCACGCGCGGGAAAACGCGCTCTCGGAATCTTCACGATATCGGATCACATAGTGAGAGGAGAGAGCCTCAGCGCCGAGGAGAGAGAAAAAACATTCACCGATATGATGGAGATCGCTCTCGAAACGGCGTTTGTGTACGATTGATCATGGAGTTTGTCAGGATATGTTCGCCGGATGAGCCGGAATACGGCGAAGCGATGAAGCTTTACAAAGTCTCGTTCCCGGAGCATGAGCAAAGAACGGATGCAGCTCAGCGCACCGTAATGGGGAAAGAAAGCTATAACTTCGACCTGATATGCGAAGACGGTTCGTTCGTCGGAGACATATTTTATTGGGAGAGCGAAGACTTTATATATGTCGAGCATTTCTGCATTGTGCCCGACATGAGGGGTGGCGGACTCGGGAAACGCGCTCTCGAGCTGCTCGGCAGATCGGGGAAAACGGTAATTCTCGAGATCGATCCTCCGGAGGACAGCGTGTCGGAACGCCGCCGCGATTTTTATCTCCGTGCGGGATACAGGATGAATTCCATCGAACACATTCATCCTCCGTACAGGAAGGAATATGACGGCCATAGGCTTAAAGTAATGTCGTTCCCACGCGAGCTTTCCGAGACCGAATACGAAAATTTCGCATCCTTTCTCAGAAATACGGTCATGAAAGATCTGCCGTGAAAATGAAAAATACCCGCGTATCACGCGGGTATTTTTGCGTCATCAGCCTTCGTAATTTTCGGAGCTTTCGGGGAAGGTCATATATTCGGCGGGGTTGACGCTCTGCTGATTGACCGTGAGCTCATAGTGCAGGTGCGCTTCGTCCGCAATTTCGGTAAGCGACGTGTCGCCGACCGTGGCGATCACATCTCCGCCGAGGATCGACATTCCCGGCTTCACCGTCTCGAGAGTCTCCTTTGAGAGATTCGAGTAAGTGCTCACCGCGCCGCCCTTGTGGATCAGCGTGAGCGAGCATCCGTTCGTCGGATCCTCCCATACGGCGCCGACGGTTCCCGTGGCGGCGGCGTAAACCTTGTCTCCGATCGAGGCGGCAAGATCAACACCCGAGTGAACACGGTAGTCGTCCATTGTCTGAGAGTAAACCGGAACCGAGGTCGAATAACCCTTTATCACCGCTCCCGGTACCGGCGCGATGAAATCGGGGAGAACATCCGCCGCCGCGTCGGCCCCGGCATCGGCATCGGCATCGGCTGTGTCGCTTGACTCCGGAGCGGCAGTGGTTTCGTCTTTCTTCTCCGTTGTCTCGGGCTTTCTTTCGGTCGTGACCGGAGCCTTGACCGTGGTTTCGGGTTTCTTTTCCGTGGAGGGCTCGGCTTTGTTTCTCTGGGAAATTACCGATATGCTGATAAGGATTGCAAGAACGGCGAGCGAAAGTGAAAGTACCGTGTAAACTATACGGTTCTGCTTCTTCATATCGTCGTTGTTTCTGAAATTCGGGTTGTTCATAATGCTTCCTTTCTTTTGCCTTAGTGGGATACTGCATATATTTTTTCCTCATTTTCTTCGTTTATGCGCCGCATAGAAAAATCTGCGTTTTCTCCATACTGTATATTGTCTTTCGACAGCGTCTGCATTTAAAAATCAAAGTCCGGGAATTTGCACAGACGTCAGTTTTTTACGTTGACAAAGGGGCGTATAAATGGTAGAATATTTTAACGGAATTTCACACGGAGGAATATTATGATAGAGCTTGAAAGAACATCGGTTATGAATTTTGAAAATGCGCTGCGCGGCGCGAGGAATCCGCTTTCAAGCTGGGCGAAGAGCGACAGCTTTTACGGCGAGAACGGGGAATTTGTGATAGGAGAAATCGATCTGTCTCTTGCGCACCGCCTTGCGGTGTCAGGATCCGATCACAGAAAATACCTCCGTCAGGTGTTTGTGTCGGTGGATATTACGGCGCCGATCTATTGGTGGAAGGAGTTTGATACCTACAAGGTGGGCACAACGGCAAATTCGACTTCAACCATGCACCGCATACATTCGAAGGACTTTTCCCGTGACGATTTCAGCACCGATCACATGACCGAAGGCGCACTCGGCGCGCTCGATAACATGATCTCCTTCCTCGAGGAGTCGAGAATCAAATTCACCGAAACAAAAGATAAAAAATATTGGTACGATATAATACAGCTTCTCCCCTCGTCATATAATCAGATGAGGACGGTGACCCTCAATTACGAGAATCTCATAAATATGTATTATGCCCGGCGCAGCCATAAGCTTGACGAATGGCACACCTTCTGCGATTGGATACGTTCGCTGCCGTATGCGTCGGAGCTTATTCTGATTAAGGAAGAAAACTGATTTGACGAAATATATAGTTTCAAAATATAAAGATCGCGGAGACGCGGGACGGCTTGCCGTCGGCAGAATCGCCGGGGGCGTCGGAATCGCGGTCAATGTCGTTCTTTTTGCAGCCAAGCTTGCACTCGGTCTTATAACGGGCAGTGTTTCGGTCGTCGCCGATGCGGTAAATAACCTGTCGGACGCGGGATCGTCCGCTTTTGTTCTTGTCGGATACGTCCTCGCCGGAAAGCCCGCCGACCGTGAGCATCCGTTCGGACATGCGAGAATGGAGTACCTTTGCGGACTCTTTATCTCCGTGATCATAACCGTGCTCGGACTTGAGCTTTTTAAGAGTTCTGCGGAAAAGCTGTTCTCGGGAGAGGGCGAAAGTACGCTGAGCGCTGCGGCGATCGTCATAATGGTGATTACGATGGCAATCAAAGTGCTTCTGGCACTCTTTTACCGCGGGCTCGGCAACGGAATAAATTCCATGGCGCTCAAAGCCTCCGCAACCGACAGCATCGGAGACGTTATCGCAACCGCAGCGGTAATCGTCGGAATGCTTCTTTCGACCGTGTTCGGATCGGCGGCTGACGCTTTGTTCGGATGCGCGATCGCCGTGTATATAATAATCCTCGGGCTCAAGCTTGTCCGTGAATCCTCCGACACCCTTCTCGGCGAGGCTCCGGATGGCGCACTCGTCTCCGATATAGCTTCTTCGATAAGTTCGTATGAAGGCGTTCTCGGCGTGCATGACCTTGTCGTTCACAGCTACGGAACGGGCGCACTTTACGCGACCGTCCATGTAGAGGTGGACTCGGACGAGGATGTGCTTCTGACGCATGACAGAATAGACAATATCGAGGCAGATTTCCTTGAAAATCGCGGGATACACCTCGTCATTCATATGGATCCCGTATGCCTTTCCGATGCGCAGACGAACGAAATGCGCATTACCGCGGGCAAAATCGTGGCTGAGCTTGCGAAAAAGTCGGGATCGGAGATTACTATGCACGATTTTCGCATGGTGCAGGGACCGACACATTCCAATCTGATATTCGATGTCGCCGTCGGACTTGACTGTAAGCTTTCCGATCGGGAGATTTCGCAGTATCTTGATTCGGAAATAAAAAAGCGCCGTTCTAACGCAAATTGCGTCATAACGGTGGACAGGGAATACGATTCTTTCCGTTTCGGCAGGGAAGAGGATTGACACCGAACGGCGGTTGTGATATAATATATGT
>URSW01000137.1 GCA_900550625.1 uncultured Eubacteriales bacterium | reverse complement strand
GAAAGCCGTTGCGCCGCCCGTATACGCAAACATATTAAGCACACGCGGACGCTTTTCGGGATTCTTTGATACGGCGGAGCGTATGATTCCGGAAAACCAATCCCAATTTACAGCCTGCTCGGGAAAAAGTCCGGTATGCTTAAAGCCCATCGGGCGAAGCATGAAATTCAGATCTCCGTATGATACGGTCCAATTCTCGGGCATATTGCGTACAGTCCACTCCCCGCCTCCCGATTTTGATCTTCTGTAAATTCCGTCAGCCCTCTTCCACTCCGCGGCGGTTCTTTTATTCTTCCATATTATCTGCGGATCGGGGCGGATAAGAATATACTTTCCCCACCTCTCGAGCCTTTCGCCGTCGGAAGCGTCGAGCAGCTCATAATCCTGCCAATTATCTGATATCCACATAATATTGTTCTCACTTTTCGGATTTCTTTTTTTTCGGATCGAAAAAAACGGTTTTCCCGCGCACAACTATATTTGTCGCACCGATATAACGTTCATCCTCATACTTACGCCGTCCGAGCCCCGCGTTTGCCGATGCGTTGAAATACTTTCCGACACGGGAGGACGAACAGTGCGCATGGCAGAGCGCAAGCGCAAGTGCATCAGCAGTATCGTCAGGCTTCGGGGGCGCGTCAAGCCCGAGCATCATCGTCACAAGGGAGATTATCTGTTTCTTCTCCGCTCTTCCGTATCCGGTGACTGACTGCTTTACCTGAAGAGGAGTATACTCAAATATATCTATCCCGTTTTTCCGGGCGCAAAGAAGTATCGTTCCGCGTGCTTCCGCCACAATTATACCGGTTTTCTGGTTTGTGTTCCAAAAAAGCTCCTCCACAGATACTGCGTCGGGACGGTATTTTTTTATTATCGAATCGAGTCTGTCGTAGATGATCTCAAGCCGTTCCTCAACGGAAAGTTCCGGTCCGGTCATAACGGAGCCGTAATCAAGCGCGGTCGCTTTTGAATTTTCAAAACGGATCACACCCCATCCGACTATGGCAATTCCGGGATCGATTCCAAGAATAATCATTACACTACCCCATTTTATATCTATCTCAGATATTATACTATATTTCGTCCGCTAAGTAAAGACAATTCATTCCGTTTTTTCGTAAAAAAAGCGTAGCCGACACCGCCGAAATTCGTGCATCGGTTACGCTTAGCGATATATTATGCGTAACAAGGCATTTTCTCAATGCCGAGTGTTCTCACCGCGACAAAGCGTCGATAGAGCGAAGCTCTTCCGCAGAAAAATGCGTATTTTCGATCGCCTTTATATTTTCGGTGATCTGTGACGGCTTTGACGCTCCGATCAGAACCGAGGTCACCGCTCCGTCGCGCAGGATCCACGCAAGCGCCATCTCCGCAAGCGTTTGTCCGCGTGTCTCCGCAACGGCGGCAAGTCCTCGTATACTTTCAAGTTTATCTTCGGTCAGCGCGCTTTCCTTCAGGAATCTGCCGTCCTTTTTGATACGGCTGTCCTCGGGAATCCCGTTCAGATATCTGTCGGTCAGCATCCCCTGCGCAAGCGGACTGAATGCAATTATTCCGCGGCGAAGATTCACCGATTCCCTCTTCAGTCCGTTATTTTCGATCGTTCGGTCAAATATAGAATAACGGTTCTGATTGATCACAAACGGACAATGCAGATCGGTAAGAATCTCGCATGCGCGCTTCATCAGCTCACCGTCGTAATTTGAAAGTCCGACGTAGAGTGCTTTTCCGCTTCTTACCGCCTGAGCAAGAGCGCCCATCGTTTCGTCAAGCGGAGTTTCGGGGTCGGGACGGTGGTGGTAGAAAATATCCACATAATCAAGTCCCATTCTTTTGAGGCTTGCGTCAAGGCTTGCGGTAAGATACTTTTTGCTTCCCCAATCCCCGTACGGACCTTCCCACATCGTATAACCCGCTTTTGTGCTTATTATGAGCTCGTCACGGTACGGCATCAGTTCTTCCCGAAGAATACGTCCGAAATTAATTTCGGCACTTCCGGGCTCGGGACCGTAGTTGTTGGCAAGGTCAAAGTGAGTTATCCCGTTGTCGAATGCGGCAAAGCAAAGCTCCTTCATATTCGCATACGGGGACGTGTCTCCGAAATTATGCCAAAGTCCGAGCGATATTGCGGGAAGCTTCAAACCGCTCTCGCCGCATCTGTTGTAAATCATATTTTCGTATCTGTGTCTGTCCGGAACATACATTTTATTTTTACCTCCGTAATCAACTGAATCTGAAAATAATCTTCTGAACATCCTCATCAAATAAGTTCTCTTTATTGACCGGCGTAACGGCTGTATAAATCGTCTTTTCGCTGATGCTTCCTCCGGAAGCAAGAACAGCCGCATTTTTAACGCCGAGATATCCTATTGCAAACGGGTTCTGCACAATAAGCGTGTCCATTTCGCCCGTTTCTATCATTCCGACCGAAATAACGTTGCTGTCAAAGCCTATTCCGCGCACGGTATCCTTTACGCCGAGCTGCTTTATCGCATTTCCGACCCCGAGCGTCATCCACTCATTGAATCCGACGAGGACATTTATCTCGGGATATCCCTTGATAAGCGAGGCTGCCGCCGCCGTTGCGCTTTCCGCGTTGCTGTCTGCTGTAACCATAGTAATTATCTGCGCATTTTCGACATTCTTTATATATTCTCTGAATCCCGTCTCACGCTGACGTCCGTTGTCCGTATCCGCATTGTAGTTGACAAGCCCGATGTATATCTTTTCATCCGACGAAAATCCGCTCACCGCGGCTTCTCCCGCCGCTTTTCCCGCGCCTACATTGTCGGTGCCTATAAACAGACTTACGTTTTCGGATTCTATACTGCTGTCTATGGTAATGACCTTGACGCCGTTCTTGACGGCGTATTCAACCGCATCATTGGATTTTACATAATCTATCGCGGACAAAAGAATGACATCCGCTCCGTCGGAAACGGCTTTCTTTATCATATCATTCTGTGCCTTATAATCCTCCTCGTTTTCAGGTCCTTCAAAGCTTACCGAAACATTGTACTCGATTGCGGCGGAATTTACCCCGTTCTTCACACTGTGCCAAAAATCGGAATCGACCGCTTTTACGATAACGGCAATATTTTTTTTCGCGTCCGATTCGTTTCCGTAACATCCTGCCAGAGTCATGCAAAGGACGGCTGAAAGAAGCTGCGCAAGAAATCTTTTAATTTTCATTTTCCGCCTCCGCTTCTATTTTCGGTATTCTTACGGTAACTATCGTGCCGACGTCAAGCTCGCTTTTTATCGTCAAGCCGTACTTCTCGCCGAAGTATATCTTCAATCTGTCGTTTACGTTCTTAACGCCGATTCCGCTTGAATCGCTGCGCTCCTTGCGCAGTATTTTGCGGCACTGTTCCTCGGTCATACCGACCCCATTATCTTCAACTGTTATCAGGATATCGTCTTTATTATCCGGAGCTTCTTTAACGGATATCTTTATCTCGCCCTCGTCAACCATGCGGTCGATACCGTGGTATATCGCATTCTCGATAAGCGGCTGTACGGTTATCTTATTGCACAGATAGTGTTCAAGCCGTGTTTCAATATCAAAACTGTATGAAAACTGATTTCGATAACGGTAGCTTTGTATTACAAGGTAATTCTTTGCATGCTGAAGTTCATCTTTAATTGGGATAAGTTCATGCCCGCGGCTTATGCTTATGCGAAACAGTTTTGCAAGGGCACTGACCATTTTCATCGCGTCTTCGTTCTTTCCCTGCTCACACATCCACTGAATAGAATCAAGCGTATTGTACAGAAAATGAGGATTGATCTGCGCCTGAAGCGCCTTAAGCTCGGTCTTGCGCAGTTCGGTTTCCTCCGTGCGAACACGTTCCATAAGTTGTTTTATACGGTTTGACATATGTTCAAACGAATCCGAGAGCACCTGAAGCTCGGTTACGGCTTCGTTCCCGCTCGAATAGCTGGAACCATGTGGTCAAAGGAATCTGATAGCATCATCAGCTCTTCCGTTCCGCGCACTTGTGTATAGGTATAGTTTTCCGCATTTTTTTCAAATGCCTTCATCGCCTTTATAAGAGAGCGCACGGGGGCATTTACGATAATGGCATATACCGCAAGCACCGCGACAGAAACCGCCGCGCAGCAAAGAAGCGACACGGCAATACTCATAAGAATCTGTGATCGTCTTTCCGTCACGAGCTCATCCGTATAGCTGACGCCGACTATACGCCATGATCTGTCGTATGTCGTGCTCAGGGTATATATGACGTTTTCGTCTTCATGAACTCCGTCTGAAAGAGACGAAACAATCCCCGCATCCTCGCTCTTCAAATGCGAAAATATAAGCTGCTGCTGCGGATGGTATATGATATTTCCTTCCGCGTCCGTTATATAGCAGTATCCGTGTCTGCCGACGCCGACCTTATCGATATATTTTGCTATTTCCGAAAAGCTGAAATCTATCGCCACATACGCTCCGTTGCCGAACACCTGACGGTCGGTTCTGAGCGCAAGAGTAACCACCCACGGATAAACGCCGTCAAACAGAGTCTGCACATGAGGCTCGGACAGCGCAAAGTCGGCGGCTCCCTCAAACAGAGCTTTGTCAAACGAAAGATCCTTGTATATTTCTTTTTTCAGGGTATTTCCGCTTCCGGTGCAGCTCAGTATATTCCCTTCGGAATCGTACACCATGACCGCAAAAATATCGTTCTGTATCTTCGTAAGGGCATCCGTTTTGGAGCGAAAATCATCCGGATCCTTGCTTTCATACAGAATATTTCTGACCGCAGTAAGCTTGTTTTTCATAGCTTCGAGATTGTTGTTCACCGCGATCGCCGTCTGCTGTACGGTCTGCTCCGAATTCACTTTTGCATCACGCATAAGAGAACGGCTGTAAACCGATGCGAATATGGCTATGCACGAGGATACCGCAGCAA
>URSW01000136.1 GCA_900550625.1 uncultured Eubacteriales bacterium | reverse complement strand
CGAGCCGCCGAGAAGCGCGGTAAATCTGTGCAGGATCGCAAGACTCCGAGGCGCGGGAATCTCGGCGGGAATGACGAAGATAACCCAGATCGACGGTACGGTCAGATTCGTGCCCGAAAGCTTTGATCCCGCGCTGTGGCAGAGGCTTGCCGCGGAATACGGCAAGGGAATGCTCCGCGTGGGGCTGAATCCCGAGCCGAGCGCGACCGTTAAGCTTCCGCCGAAGGTCGGAGTCGTCGATTTCTGCGTCGATTTGTTAAAGAAATATATACAAATTCGCGGTGATTCGGGAAATGAGCGATGATAAAATATATTCGGGCGGTGCCGTGCGGCATCCCCAAAACGAAAAGATCGGAGTTTATATGAAAAAGATCGTTTCACTGATTGCGGCGCTTGCGCTTATTCTTGTGACCTCGTGTTCGTCGGGCGGCGGAAAGACCGTTATGTCGCTCGGAAATGCGAAGATCGACGAGGCGACCTATGCGTATTGGATGTCAACCTACAAGGCGAGGTATCTTCGAACCTATACGGATATAAAGGATACCGCATCGTATTGGAACGAGAAGATCTCTGATTCATCCGAAAAGACGAACGAGGAGCTTGTAAACGGACTTATCCGCGACAATATCCGCTCGAATCTCGTTGCAATGTCGCTGTACGCCGAGAACGGGCTCACGATGTCGGACAGCATGAAGGACAAGATTGACTCATATATAGATTCGCTTGTCGAGGAGCTTGCGGACGGAAGCCGCAAGACGATGAATGCGAACCTTGCCGAATTCGGGATAAATCTGAATATTCTGAGGACTGTGTTTATAAACGAGCAGAAGTCGTCCGATCTTTTCGATTACTACTACGGGGATAACGGGAAAACTCCCGTTACGGATTCGGAGCGCGAAGCGTATTACGAGGAGAATTACGTCAGGTTCTATCAGATCAACGTAAACGATGCTTATGCCTACGCCGAGGACTCCGACGGAACATATCAGAAAAACGAGGACGGCTCCTACAAGAAGCGTTCCCTCACGGATAAAGAGAAAGCCGAAAAGGCGGAGAAGATCGCACAGATCGAGAAGAAGCTCTCGGACGGAGCGGATTTTTCGGAGCTTTACGAAGATTATTCGGAAAATACCGACTATCCGGGCGGATACTATTTTTCGCTGACCTCGGCTGGAGATTACATCGCGGATATCGTTACGAAAGCGTTCTCCCTCGAAGAGGGTGAATGGATAAAGTACACCTCCGACACCTACGGCACATTCTTTATCAAGCGCGCGGCACTTGATGACGGGGCGTATTCCGCAGAAGCGAATGCGGATTTCTTTGACGATTTCGACGCTTCCGTCGCGGATGACCTTTACAATAAGATGATCACATCCCATTTCGGCGAGATAAGCGTCGATGAAGAGCGCCTGAACGCGGTAAGCGTAAAGGACTGTAGAGCAAATTACTATTACGACTGATATCAAAACCGCATAAATAAAAGGCAGCACCGCTTTCGGCGGCGCTGCCTTTTCATCTTTTGAAAATTCAATAGATAAGAATTTCCCTGCCGAGCGAGAGAGAATAGATGTATGTTTCGTCGATCTTTCTTCCGAAAATCTCGCCGCAGATGTCGCGATAGTAGGTGAGCTGGTTTGAGTGGCGTTCGGTGAGAATGCGCTCGCACTCTGCCGAATCACGAAGCTGCTCCCGCGTGAATCGGTCGGTCTTGTAATCGACGAGCACGAGCGTTTTGTCCGCCTCTTCGAATACGGCATCAACGACACCCTGGACGATAAGCTCGGTCCCGCTTTCTTCAAGCAATTTCTTAAGCTCGGGATCGGCGGTGAAATCCTTTGCCGCCCTTGCCGAGTTGAAGCGGAATTCGCGCTCCATGCGCACGGCGCGCCTCATCCGACCGAAGAACGTGCTTTCACGAAATCGCTCGAGCGCACGGATATCGACGATTTCCGCCATTTTGCGGCTGATAAATCCGTCATCCGTGAGGCGGCAAAGCTCATCTTCGGCGCCGCTTCGCGCGAAGCGTTCAAAATCGCAGAATTGCATGAACACATGCGTCGCGCTTCCGATGTCGCTTCCGCGAACGCCGGATTTTCCGGAGATAAATCCCGGGGCGGGGGCTTCGTCGTCGAATACAACGGCGCTTTCCCCGACGGAGTCCGCTTCCGCCGCCGCATCTTCATCAAGTATTTCCGGATAAAGGCGCGATACGGTCAGCTTGGCGGGTACTGCGCAGAGAAAAGCTTTCGGATATCGGAATTCAAAGCGCCGCCCGAGCACTTCCCGAAGATCATCTGCCGAATTTTCTTCTTCCGCCGCCTCGTTCATCCCTTTGATCGGCTCATCAGACACGGCGTTTTCCTCCGCCGATTCGGCAAATACAAGCTTTACGCCGCATCCGTCGCCGTCGGAGAGAAGTGCCGGAAGAATCCACGAAAGGTAGCTTGACGCGCCGAGCACGGTATATTCACCGTCGAAACGAAGCGCGGCGCGTACACCGTTTACATATTCGGAAGGGTCCTTGACGGCTGCGGTGACAATCAGCCGCTCACGCGCACGGGTCATTGCCACATAGAGAATGCGCATTTCATCTTCGAGCGCCTTTCTGCTTATGTCGGCGGCTGCCGCACGGCGCAGAACGTTGTCGCATCGCACAAGACCGCTGCGGTCGGGGAGTCGTGAGGCAATGCCGATCACGGGATCGAACATGAGGCTTTCCGAGGCATCCTTTGCTTTCAGCTCCGCGCTGCATCGGCAGAGGAAGCAGATCGGAAATTCAAGTCCCTTTGAGGCGTGGATACTCATTATGCTGACGGCATCCTCGCCCTCATCCTGCGCGGCAGATACCGGCGAAGGGTCGGATATCAGGCGGTCGGTATAGCGGAGAAATTGGAAAAGTGAGCAGAATCCGCTCTGCCCGGCGCGCACCGCAAGAGAATGAAGCTCGCGGAGACTGCGGCGCACCGTGCGGATGCTTCTTTTTTTGTCGGACAGCCGAACCTCGAGATCGAGCGTTTTTATGACGCTGCGGACAAACGCCCCCGCGGGGAGGAACGATGCGCGATCCCGCATCGCGTCAAGCTCGGATATGAAGGAGGCGCACTTTTCGGCGAGCGCGTCACCGTTTTCCGCATACGCGCACACGGCGGAGTAAAGCGGGCAGTCCGGAAAGGCAAGACGTATCTTTACCGTTTCGTCGAGCGTAAATCCGAACACGCAAGACTTCATCGCGCCGGCAAGATATATATCGCGCACGGGATTCGACACCGCGTTGAGGATGCACAGAAGCGTCATCACCTCGGGCTTTGAGAAAATGTCGCTTTTAACGCTTTTGCACGTCCGTATGCCGAGCGCTTCAAGCGCGGATGAGTATTCGTCTATTCCCGCGTTCGTGCGAAGAAGTATTGCGATATCTCCGGGGCGGACGGGCGCGCCGTCCGGCTTGGTTCCGCTTTCGAGAAGCTCTTTTATCCGCCGCGCGGTATACTCGGCTTCGCTGAACGCTGTATCTCCGCCGCCTTCTGCGTCATCTTCCGAGCGCTTTGCCTTGTCGATAAGCACAAGCTCGCACGGTTCGTCCGCGTCGGGCATATTTCTCGAACGGCGAAGCTCGTCCTCTTCGGTGTATGGAATTTTTCCGAACGGGAAGATCCTTCCCGATACGGCGTTCGCAAATCGGATCACGTTTTCGGATGAGCGGAAGTTGTCACTCATGAATATGTAGCTTCCGCCGTCGCCGTGTGAAAAGGCTTCGCGGTAGTTTGCGAATATCTCGGGCTCGGCGCTCCTGAAGGAGTAGATGCTCTGCTTTATATCTCCGACCATGAATCTTTCGGCACCTGTCGAAATAGCACGGAAGATCGCATCCTGTATGCGGCTCGTGTCCTGATATTCGTCGATGAAAATGCATTTGTACTTTTCCGCGACGCTTTGCGCTTCGGGCGTGGGATTTCCGTCACTGCCGATGAACAGCTCGGCGGTCTTGATTTCGATATCGTTGAAATCGAGAATTCCGCGCTCGCGTTTCTTCTCCGTGAAGCGCGCCGAAAAGCTTCCGAGAACTGCGGCAAGCGCACGTTCGAGCGATGCGGTGCGCCGTGCGTCGCGCAGGATGTCCGCTTCGTCGGAGGAGAAAAACTTGTCGCGCAGTGCGGAAAATTCCTTCTTGAAAAGATCGCGGTACGCCTTGAATTCGAGGGAAAAGTCGGTCTGATCCTGCGCTTTCACCGACGGCAGGCGAGGAAAAACGTGACCGCACATTGCACTGCGCAGGATTTCGTAGTCTCCGCCGTTCGCAAGACTTTGCAGACGTTCGGCGAGCGAATACAGATCTTCGCATTCCGGGAGATATTTCGCCGATACCGCTTCGGTTTCGGCGAGATTGCCGCGGTAGAAATTGAATACATCCGAGTAGAATGAAGCGAAACGGTGCAGGTACTCGCGGATTCCCTCGGCGGCAAACGAGCTCCAGAACGTGCCCGGTCGGATCGCCTCAAGATTTTCTGCATATGCCGAAAGCTCCTTTGCGCCAACCCCCTTTGCGCCGAGAGTTCTCGCAAGCGAAAGGAGTATCTCGTCAAGCGAGCTTTCATCTCGCGCCGTGAGAAGAGTGTCGGCGAGAAAAACGAAGTCCTCGCCGCCGTCCGTGACCGAATCGAAATATTCGGAGACAGTCTCGCTCATCGCCTGACGGCGCAGTATCTCGCTTTCCGTTTCGTCCGCCACGCGAAAGTCCGAAGGAAGCCCGAGCCTTGCAAAATAAGGCTTTATCGCAGACAGACAGAAGCTGTGTATGGTGCATATCTTCACCGAGGCTATCGACGCGACAAGCTCTCTTGCGCGGGCATTTGAAGGATCGGTCCGCACAAGCTCGAGCGCGGCGGAGAAGAGCCTGTCTCTCATTTCGGCACTTGCCGCGTTTGTGAAGGTGACGGCGAGCACCTCGGAGGGCTTTACATCCGAGTCGGGCGAGGTGA
>URSW01000135.1 GCA_900550625.1 uncultured Eubacteriales bacterium | reverse complement strand
CCGTCTCCGGCGGATCTCCCGGGGCGGCGGCAGACACGGAATATACAGCCGCAGACGACGCGATCAGGACTGCCGAAATAAGTACCGAAATTCTGTGATTCATACGAAAAGATTTCCTTTCTCCGTTCAAAGCCTCCGCACGGATTTTTCAAAGCTGCGCGGAAGAAGTATTCTGAAGAGTGAAGAAGCGGCGTTCACGGCGTGAGCATACGGTTCCGACCGCCGCCTGCGTTATAATGTGCGTAATTAAGAAATGCCGTTATAATTATAGCCCGATACAGACGCTTTTTCTGCAGTATAATGTTAAATCTGCGCGGCGGCGCGCACAAACGCCTGCGCCCGGCGGCAAACGCGCCGCCCGCGGTATTATATGCTCGGCTGAGCGGGTTTTATTCCTCCGCAATCTCCTCGACTGCGAAATACCGCTTTCTGATATGAAGGAAGAACACCGTGCAGGTGATAACGGACACGATCTCGGCTGCGGGGAACGCAAACCACACCGTTCCGACATCGCCGGTGAGTGAAAAGATAAACGCAAGGGGAAGAAGCACCGCGATCTGGCGTATGAGGGATATGCACATGCTCTTGAAGCCGTGTCCGAGGGATTGGAGCACGGCGGATACCACGATACCGTATCCCGCGAACACATACGAAAGCGATATTATGCGCAGTGCGCGGCAGCCGACGGTGAGCATTTCTTCATCGGCGTTGAAGAGAAGCAGCAGCTTATCGGGAATGACCTGAAAGACGACAAGTCCGACGATCATCACCGCGACCGCATATATTACGGAAAGGCGCACGGTCTTTTTCATGCGGTCGGGGCGCTGTGCTCCGTAGTTGAACGCAACTATCGGGATCATGCCGTTTGTCAGTCCGAACACCGGCATGAAAACGAAGCTCTGAAGCTTGAAGTACGCGCCGAAAACGGAGACGCACACGGATGAGAACCCGATAAGTATGCGGTTCATTCCGTAAGTCATGACCGAGCCGATCGAGCCCATTATCGACGAGGGGATGCCGACCGCGAGGATCGTCCTTATCGTTCCGATTTCCGGGCGCGCGCCTCTGAAGCGCATTTTCACCTCATGATTCAGGCGGTGATTGAGCACGACCGCAAAGAGCGCGGCGATGCACTGACCGATCACCGTAGCCGCGGCGGCACCCGCAACACCCATCGGCTCAAAGGTGAGTATGTCACCGATGCCGGGAAGGGTTATCTTTCCGAAAATGAGGATCGGGTCAAGAATGATGTTGATTATCGCGCCGAGCCCCTGTACAAGCATGGAGAGCACGGTTCTGCCCGTTCCCTGAAGAAGCTTCTCTATAAGAAGCTGAGTGAACAGCCCGAAGGAAAAGACGCAGACGATCCACATATAGTCTGTGCCGTACGCGATGATCGATTCGATATCGGTCTGGCTTCTCATAAAGGGTTCGGACAAGAAAAGTCCGATCGCAAGAAATATGAGATACAGGACAACATAAACATATGAGCCCTGCCCCGCCGCATCGTTTACCCGTTTTGAATCCCCCTGTCCGAGGGAACGCGACAGCAGCGCATTGACACCGACACCGATCCCGACGCCGAAAGCGATCATTAGGTTCTGTATCGGGAACACCATCGAAACCGCCGAAAGCGCATCCTGATTGATCTGAGCGACAAACATGCTGTCAACTACGTTGTAAAGAGCCTGAACGAGCATAGACACAACCATAGGCAGGCTCATCGTCAGGAGAAGTCGGTTTACGGGCATCGTGCCCATTTTATTCTGTGAAGTTTGCATTTTGATCTGTTTTTTCCTTTACTGCTTTTGCTGATTCCGATTAACGCGGCAGCGCACACGGCCTGCGGGAATCCCCCGCCTCTGTTATCTGCGTATTCACCGCCGGCACACACAGATACGCAGCGCTTCGTCCGTCCGAGCTCAGAGCACCTCGACTCCGGGCTCTATGCAGCAATTCTGCTTTGCCGACACGATGTGATTGCGGCGAACGATCGCCTGCTTCGTGTTTTTCACGACAATTCCATGGTGCGCCTCGGGGCACTCGATAATGTTGTCCTCGATCGTGACAAGTCCGTGCGCCTTGGTGGTGCTGTCCTCGCAGTCCATGCGCACATAAACTCCGCCGCATTCGGTAAGACGGCGTCCGCAGTTGATAAAGCGGCAGCGGCGCACCGTGACATCCGCCGTGGAGATGCCCTCATGCCACCATGCCTCCGCCGCGATCTTGACCGCGCATTCAAAGACATCCGACACGGTGCAGTTTTCGATCAGCGCACTGCGGCACTTTATGAGTATTGAACGCGCGTAATGATTGCGCGCGCGGCAGTTCACGAATTCGAGCACGGGAAGCTCGTCGGGGTCCGCGATAAAATAATCGTCGAGGTCATCGGGAAGCGCGCGGTCAAGCACGACATCGCAGAAGAATCCTTCAAAATCGGGACGGCAATCGACGACGCGGTATTCGCCGACGCTGAGAAGCGTCTTTTTATCGGTAAGCTCAAGCTTATCCCCGATCTCGGGATAATCGAGCGACTGCGCGTGCGTTCCCGTCGGTGCCTTGATCTGAAGACGGCAGCGCTCTCCCTCATGGGAGATCACGGTATAGTAATATGTGTGCACGTTGATCGAATCGTCGCCCTGACCCTCGAACTCGCAGCCGTCAAGACGAAGAAGTCCGCGGCAGGATGCAAAATGCGTCGCATCTGTATTCGTCGAGATATGGTCTCCGACGGAGGGAATTACCCTCAGACGCTCGATGAGGATGTTCTCCGCCTTCTGTCCGACGATACCCATGCCGGGTTGGCTGTGTATCGTCACGTCGCGAAGCACGGTGTCCTTTGCGTTCTCGATAAGTATCGCAGGGCGCGAATGGAACGAGTGCCACAGGTAAAGCTCGTTTCCGACAAAGCTTTTGTCGGAGCGCTCAAGGACGAAACGCGCGCGGTGATCGTCGATATAGGTGAACGATCTTATTCCGAAATCCTTGCCGAAGCGCTCCTTATCGGGCACATAGGTGCAATATCGGGGATAGATTATATCGGGATTGATGGGGAAGTTTTCGGGGAAGTCAACGAGGATCTCCGCCGTATTCTCGTCGCGGTCCAGCGTCGTCCACGAGATGATCCTTCCTTTGGTGTACGGCTTTCTCACATGGTCGATCGTAAGTCCGACGATCTCAACTCCGGAGCAGTCGCGCACGGACACGGGCTCCATGAAGCCGTCGATCATAAGCGTCACGCCGTCCGCGATAATGCGGCTGCTTATGTGTCCGCTGAAATCAAGTCCGCGGTCGTAGCGAAAATCCGGTTTGAACATCACTTCCTCCGGATTTGTGCCGAATTTGCCCGTTATCGCGTTGTTCATCGTCTCCCTCGCAAGAGGAGTGGTTATCACATATTCTCCCGGCTCGACGAAAAGCGTCATTCCGGGGCGCTCTCTCATATACGAAAGCGCTGCGGCAAAGCGTTCTCTGTCGTCCGCTCCTTTAAACTGCGAAAGCTTTATCTCGTTCATGTTCCGTATGCTCCTTAATTCATTTTCCGTACCTGCCGCACATCAGAGCGCTACACTCCCCGCTCCTCGGCGGCAGCGCGCCCCCGGCAGCACGGTTTTATTTTTCCCCGCCCGGATTTGACATCCGTCCGTCGCGGAGATACACGGGCGAAAGATATTTCGCCTCGAATTTTTCTTTATCCGACGCGCACTTCCATGCGTCGATCGCGGCAAAGCATGCGCCCGATGCCGTCTGTGAAATTCTCATGCACGGGGACAGCGCGGGAGAATGCAGTCCGCATTCGTGCGCCGCACGGGAAAGCGCCTCCGCCGCATCTCCGACGAAGTACACCGTCTGTCCGTACTGCCCGAGCAGAGCGCAAAGCTCCCCGATCGGGATTATCGTATCCTCGAAAAGACGCACAGGCTTTTCGCCGCGCACGTCGAACGCCGCCGCATAGACGTTGCCCCGTCTCGCATCCGTGACCGGAACGCATATTCCGTCCGTCCCCGCTGCGGTGTACGATGCCGCTTCAAGCGCAGATACACCGACACACGGGATCCGGCGCGGCTCGCACAGTCCTTTTGCGCTTGACACCCCGATCCTCACTCCCGTGAAGGAGCCGGGCCCCGTCGTGCATGCGACGAGCGATATTTCGTCAACCGTCACCGACGACGCGCCGAGCACGTTCTTTATCATCGGGAGAATCGTCTCCGAATGGGTATGCCCGGCATTCAGCGTAAACGATGCTGCCAAAGTCCCGTTTTTCACGAGCGCAGCCGAGGCAAAAGCCGAGGACGTATCTATTCCGAGCACCGTCATTTCCTTATCCGCACCGTTCATCGAAAGCTTTCACCTTTCTTTTTCATCTCCGGGAGTCGCCGCCGTCCGCGTCGGCGATATCCTCGATTCCCTCCGCCGTGATCTCGCGTTCGTTTTCCCCGATGCGGCGGATGTACACCTTTACCGCGTTTTCGGGAAGGTCGTCGCCGAGCATATCCGGCCATTCCGCAATGCAGATGCCCGACGAGACATACTCGTCGAAGCCGAGCGAATCAAGCTCCTCGGGAGAGGAAAGGCGGTAGAGGTCGAAGTGGAAAAGCGGAATCTCCCCGCGCCTGTACTCGTTCACCACGGTATAAGTCGGGCTTTTCACGCGGCTTCCGGGTGAGATGACCGAGGCAAACCCGCGCACAAACGCGGTCTTACCCGCGCCCATTTCGCCGTAAAGTGCGACAAACGACGTTTTTTTGTCGAGAAGAGATGCGATATACGCGCCGAGCGCTTCGGTCTCGTCCGCCGATTTTGTAATCTTTGTCATAGGATCACCGTTTTTTCTGATAAAGCCGCAATCTGCAGCATACATATTTAGTATAGCATATCGAAAGGCAAAGTTCAACATAAAAATCGCCTGTGCGGCAAAATCATGCATCAGGCATCACGGAGGGCTGCTTATGACCTTAAAAAGCGCGATCCCCGGAAGAATGTACACGGCAGACGCCGTATCATGCGACAAGAGTGCGA
>URSW01000134.1 GCA_900550625.1 uncultured Eubacteriales bacterium | reverse complement strand
CTCGAGATGGCGTCCGACGGGCTCGGCAGCCTCATGATCCTTCGGAGCCTTGTCAAGCGGAACGGATTCCACCTCGAAGGGGCGCTCGTAAACACGCGCCATAAATCCTCGGTCGAAATCGCGCAGTCCGCCGAAATCGTAAGCCTCCTTGATCTTTCCGCCGATCACGTCGGAGCCGGCGATTATGATCTTGTATCCGCCGCGCGCCCAAAGCAGAGTTTTCACTATACGCTCCGCCATTGCAAAGTTATCGTCGTCATGTCCGCAGCCGTCCTCGAACACGGTCATCTCGTATGTCGAGATATATACCTTGTTGCGTTCGATTCCGATTACGATCTTCTTGCCGCCGCTCTTTTCGGCAGCCTCCTCAAATGCCCGAAATTCCATGACCATGGGGGCAAACCCGGGGTCAAGCGGTGCGTTTACCTTAAGCTTCATAAATGGTGTTACCTTTCTTGATAGTTCTCTTTATATTGAATTTTTCATCAGCTATTACAATGTCCGCGTCGCATCCGACCTTGAGCGAGCCTTTGTTGTATGCCTTTATCGCGTGTGCGGGCGTCAGGCTTGCCGCGGCTACGACCTCGGGAACGCTGAGGTTGGTGTGCTCAAGCACATTGCGTACCGCGATGTTCATTTTGAGCACCGAGCCTGCGATAGTTCCGTCGGCAAGGCGGCATTCGATTCCCTTGAGGTAGATGGGCTGTCCGCCGAGGGAATACTCGCCGTTGGGCATGCCTCCCGCTCGCGTGCAGTCGGTGATGAGGCAGAGTTTGCCCGGCTTCAGCTTTGCTACCGTTCCGAACACGCCGGGGTGAATATGGAATGTATCGCAGATAAGCTCGACCGTAACGTCGGTTGCGAAAGCCGCGCCGACCACGCCGGGATCGCGGTGCGCAAGAGGCGTCATCGCATTGAAGAGATGTGTTGCGTGGCTTACGCCGTCGGCGACCGCCGAAACCGCCTCTTCGTATCCGGCTGCGGTATGTCCCATGGAAATGAGAATATCGGAATTGCGTGCGACTTCCTTTATCGCCTCATGTCCCTCATCCATTTCCGGAGCGAGAGTCACATGACGGATTATGTCCGCATTGTCGAGAAGGAATTTCGCATTCGGCTTCTGAATGCACTCTTCCTTCTGTGCGCCCTTCTTCGACGGATTGATAAACGGACCCTCGGCATGTACGCCGAGAATTTCCGCACCTCCCCATGTCTCGGATTCCTTCTTCAGGCTGCGCACCGCGTTGAGAGCGGCGACAATCTCCTCCTCGGATACCGTCATTGTCGTGGGAAGAAATGACGTAACTCCGTTTTCGGCAATGCCGTATGCCATCTTACGGATTCCCTCGGGATTTCCGTCGGACGTGTCTTCGTTGAGATATCCGTGAATATGGATATCCACAAATCCGGGACAAACGTAATTTCCCTGTGCGTCTATAACCTCCGCTCCCTCCGGGATATCTCCGGCGTTGATATATCCGGAAATCTGCCCGTCGTAAGCGAGCGTCTTGCCGTCGATTATCCTGTCGGGCATCACGATACGGCCGTTCTTTATGTATTTCATTGCATATTCCCCCTTTTAAAGCATGCAATTTTTTACGTTTTTTCACGGATTTTTCCGAAAATGCCTTCCGAAACCGCCGGAAAGTCCGTTCATCATTCAATTATAGCAAACAAATCAAAAAAATACAAGATTTTTTGTGAAACCTCTTTATTTATATCGGCATTTGTGTTAAAATACATAAAGCCAAGTTACCGTGAAAGAAAGGTGATTTTATGAATTCCATAGGAATCGAAATTTCAAAAAACGGCATTACCGTAGGTGCAGTCCGTTACGATCGGCGCGCAGAGCTTCTCGGGAAGACTTTTTCTCCGATCCTCGACAGTGCCGAAAACACCCTCCGCACTGCTGCCGAAGCGGCAGTCTCGCTTCTCAATGAAGTATCTCTTACCGCAGATGATATCGACTATGTCGGAGTCACCGTTGATTCCGCGGTCAAAGACAATATCGCATACGATTCGGTTCTCGGGAAGAAAACCGATCTCTCGGCAATCCTCAAGTACCTTCCCGTAAAGAAGCTTGTTTCCGTAAAAAGAGCGAATGCTCTTGCGATCTGCGAGCAGATTCAGACATACGGCGCCCTCTATTCGATCGCTTATGTGGAGCTTGACGAAAAGGTCGGCTTCGGTCTTCTTATCGGCGGCAAGCCGTACATCGGCGCGAACGGTCTCGCAGCGGACATTGCCCACACCACCGTACAACGCGGCGGCAAAAAATGCGCCTGCGGAAACTGCGGATGCTTTGAAGCATATGTTTCGCTTGACGAATACCTCAACAAAAGCAAGGATCACGCGCAGTATGTTTCCTACCTCGCGTGCGGCATCACCAATGTAATGAACCTGTTCCAGCCCAATGTTATCGTGGTCGGCGGACGTGTTGCCGAGCTCGGCGGCGACGAGCTTCTGAAGGAATTTTCCGAGCTCGTACACAAGGAACAGTATGCGCGCAATTCGGTCAACAAAACACTGATTGCGCTTCCCACGGCAGGTCCCGACGCCGCAGTAATAGGCGCCGCGCTTGCGGGAATCTGAACGGTCTCCGAAAAAGTATATCCCCGCTCGGGAGCGAGCGGAAAAATATAAACAAAGAAGGTTTGCAAAATGATAGTCAAAGTATTTGAAAACGAAGAATTCGCAGGCCGCGCAGCAGCCGATGCGATCATTGCGCAGATCAGCGCAAAGCCGAACAGCGTTCTCGGACTTCCCACCGGAAGCACCCCCGTTCCCACCTACCGCGCACTTTCCGCAGCATGCGCGGAAGGACGTGTTTCCTTCAAGGATGTAAAGACGTTCAACCTTGATGAGTATGTAGGTCTCAATCCCGCTCATGAGCAGTCCTACCGTTACTTCATGAACGACAATCTTTTCAACCATGTTGACATCGACATTGCCAACACCAATCTTCCCTGCGACGGAAGCGACCTCGATGAGGCTACCGCAGCAAAGTACGATGAGAAGATCATCGCAGCCGGCGGAATTGACTTCCAGCTTCTCGGAATCGGCGGAAACGGCCACATCGGCTTCAACGAGCCCGGCGGAGCCATCGATTCTCTCACCCACAAGCAGAAGATCACCATGGCTACCCGCGAGGCGAACGCACGCTTCTTCGGCGGAGACCCCATGGCTGTTCCGGAATATGCGGTCACCCTCGGCATGAAGGGAATCATGAACGCACGCAAGATCGTGCTCATCGCTTACGGTGCAAACAAGGCTCAGGCGATCCACGACACCGTTTACGGCAGAGTCACCGCAGATGTTCCCGCATCCATTCTTCAGCTTCATCCGAACTGCTCTATCTACGTTGATAAGGCAGCGGCTGCAATGCTCTGAGCGCTTTTCGGAAAATCATAATTTTCTCCCCCGCTTCGGCGGGGGAGTTTTCTTTTCCCCTTCTCTGTCCGGTCTGCGTTCTGCGTGCAGGTCTTTTTTGATCGTTCCTCGCACGGTATTCTCGGGGGCGGCAATTCATCGCGGGTATGCACCCGAGCGCGCCGACCGGATTTTTGCATCCGTAACGTGCGATGAAGCATCGCGGTCGGCGTTTTTTCCGCAAATTCTTCCACGCCGCAAAAGCAAAGCGGCTCCCGTTTTCGGGAGCCGCTTTGCTTCATTATATTCGGTTATTTATCTTTCCGAGTGCTTTTTCTTTTTGCCCGAGAATACCGATGCCGCAGCCGCCATAGCGCTCATCAGAAGCGCTGTAGCCATTACGGCGGAAGTTGTATCTCCCGTTCCGGGTGCTTTCACGTCGGACGCATCCTTTGCGGGGGTGATATCCGCAGTCTTCGGAGTCAGCTTTTTCGTTACGGTATCCGCCTCTGCTATCTCCTGCGATGCTTCGGCATCGGCGTAATATTTGCCGCAGACTTCGCAGTGCCAATATTCGATATTGCCTTCGCTGTCCTCGGTAGCCGCCTTCGCGTCGATGTGTACGAGCTTGTCATGTCCGTCGGGGTCGGTTTCGCCGTAGCTTTTACCGCAGATATCGCACACCGCCTTTTCGGTGCAGGTCGCCCTTCCGCCCGTGTGACCGTCCGCCTCGATCACGTTTCCGCGTTCAAGAAGCTCATCGCATCCGGCGCAGTAAATGTCTCCGGTGTATCCGTTTTCGGTGCAGGTCACCGTGACGGCATCGCGGATAACCGTTCCGCCGTCGTGTTTTGTTTCGTCAAATTCGCCGTACCCGTTACGGCAAATCTCGCAGATCGCCTTGGTATGGCATGTCGCCGTGCCGCCGATGTGATTGGAGATCACCTTATCACAGAAGTCACAGACGTGGTCTTTATCCGCATCTTCGTGATTGGAGATTATCTTTTCGCAATAGTCGCAAATGTGGTTTTTGTCTGCGTCATCGTGGTTAGAGATAATTTTTTTGCAATAGTCGCAGACGTGATCTTTATCTGCGTCCTCATGATTGGAGATCGCCTTATCGCAGTAGTCGCAGACGTGATCTTTGTTCGCGTCCTCGTGGTTGGAGATTACCTTTTCGCAATAGTTGCAGACATGGTTATTGTCCGTGTCTGCATGATTGGAAATTATCTTTTCGCAGTAATCACAAACATGATCTTTATCTGCGTCCTCATGATTGGAAATCGCCTTATCGCAGTAGTCGCAGACGTGATCTTTGTTCGCGTCTTCGTGATTTGAGATTATCTTTTCGCAGAAATCGCACACGTGGTTTTTGTCTGCATCCTCATGGTTGGAGATCACTTTGCTGCAAATATCGCAGATATGGTTTTTGTCCGCATCGTCGTGCAGGCACGCATATCCGCACTCGCTGCACACGCCGTTCGACCACTCATGATCTTCACTCGCCACGATCACAGCGCCGCAGCAGCTCCATTTTTGCTCGTGAACGTAAGCGGTCCTTGTCGTCCACTCCTGCGTGCCGCCCACATGGTTGGACGGATCCTTTTCTCCGTAGGACTGATGG
This sequence comes from uncultured Eubacteriales bacterium, assembly GCA_900550625.1. Classification (GTDB taxonomy): domain Bacteria; phylum Bacillota; class Clostridia; order Oscillospirales; family CAG-272; genus UMGS1312. The sequence continues at coordinate 32 of URSW01000134.1, read as the reverse complement.
CAGTACTCGCATATTGCCTCGGCGGTGCAGGC